>JAIBBN010000004.1:300000-375253 GCA_019694655.1 Leptospirales bacterium | reverse complement strand
ACCTGTTTGAGAACTTTCCATCCGCCGGCAGAAATCGCGACGGGCTCCGGGCGCTGCTGCCAATGCATGTAACGCCAGAGCAAGTGGAAAACTTTCTCCTGAAAACCGCGGAAAAATGAGCGCTTACCTCGGGGACGATTGAGTGAGATCGTTGGAGAGCGCGCACTTCAGAATGATACTCTGATGCGCGTGCTCGGTCTTTCCCAAAGCGCCGAAGCGGACTGGAAATCGCTCGATTCTACGACGCAGGCGGCCCTTGAGGCCTATGCGGCCGGCGTGAATGCCTTCCTGCTCCAGGCAAAGGGTCGCCTGCCGCTGGAATTCAAAATCCTGGGCATCACGCCTGAAGAATGGACGCCTGTCGATTCGCTGGCCTTTGGAAAACTTGTGGCCTGGGGATTGAGTGCAAACTATCGCGATGAACTGATTGTTGCACAACTTATGGAATCGCTCAGCTGGCCGGAAACGCGATCGATCCTTCCCGACTATCCCGGTCCGGACGTAATTCTGGAAGCCAACGCCGCATTACATTCTTCTTCCGAAAGTGCGCTGCAAAGTGCTTTGCTCCTGCCTTCCTTCAGCGGGTGGGAAAGGCCGGACCAGGGCAGCAACGCGTGGGTTGTAGGCGGCAGCCACACTGCCTCGGGCAAACCGCTGCTGGCAGGCGATCCGCACCAGACTATGACAATGCCTTCGCTGTGGTACGAAGTGGGATTGCACAGCAACGAAGGCAGCTATCATGTCGTCGGCGGATCGCTGCCTGGCCTGCCCGGCGTTGAGATTGGCCACAACGAACAGATTGCCTGGGCCGTGACCAACGCCCGTCTCGATGTCCAGGACTTATTTGTGGAAAGCCTTGATGCAGCCGGCGAACAGTATCGCTTTCAGGGCGCCTGGAGACCCTTGCAGAAGCGCAAGGAAATCATTCACGTCAAGGGCGGCGAAGCCGTAGAACTCACGGTGCGCACTACGCATCATGGTCCGCTGCTCAGCGACACAATGCCGGGCAGCAGTCAGACTCTTGCACTGCGCTGGACTGGTCTGGATCAAGGGAGGCCGCTGGCACAATCGATTCTGCAGCTGGATCGCGCTGCAAACTGGCAGGAGTTTCGCGCCGCGCTTGCTCGCTGGCAGTTGCCTGGAATGAACTTTGTTTACGCAGATCGTTCGGGAAACATTGGTTTTCAGGTGACTGGCGCCGCTCCCATTCGCGCCAACAACGAGGCCTTCAGCTTAAGGCCCGTGGATGGCGCAAGCGGTCGCTACGAGTGGAAAGGAGTCCTGGCGGCCGACCAGCTGCCCTCGGCTATCAACCCGCGGCAGGATTTCTTCGCTTCCGCAAACAATCGGCAGGCTGGCGCGAACTATCCGCATTTTCTTTCGCACTATTTTCAACCTCCCGACCGCGCTGTAGAAATTACCCGGCAGCTCCGCAATTCTCGCCAACTTACTCGATCCGATTTTGCGCGCCTGCAGGCTAACTGGCGCTGCGAAACCAATCTGCGCGTTGCAAGAATCCTGGTCCGCGAAGCGGCGCCGATCGATGCACAGCTGCAGCCTGCAATAGCCGCATTGCAGCAATGGGATGGAGATATGCAGCCAGACAGCGTGGCCGCCTCGCTGAGCGAACTCAGCATGATGCACATTTTAAAGCTAACGCTGGGTCGAAAATTGGACGCGCCAAAGACAGAGGCCTATATGCAACTCTCCGGTTACCCCTACCTGTTTCTGCGGGAATTGTTAGACCGACCCGAGCATCCCTGGTGGGACAAGCAGCGCCCGCAAATTCTGGCGCAGGCGCTGCAGGCTGCGACGCGGGAGCTGCGCCAGAAATTTGGCGAAGACGAGAGCAACTGGACCTGGGGCGCAGTACATACCTACACGTTCTCGCATCCCCTTGGCAAGGTCGCCTTGCTTCGGCCGATCTTCAACCGCGGACCTTACCCTACCGGCGGCAACTGGAACACAGTTAACAGCGGGGCCTATACCTGGGACAATGACTACGCCATGAACATCGGCCCCGCCTACCGAATCATCAGCGACCCGAGCGACTGGGATGCCTCCATGTCCGTCCTGCCAGGCGGCCAATCCGGTCATCCCTTTGATTCGCATTATGACGATCAGGCTCGTTCCTGGCTTAAAGTTGAGTACCATTCGCTACCCTTTACACCGGAAGCTATCGAAAGGGCGAGCGCGGACCAGCTTGAGCTGCAGCCCTGAATGGTTCAGGCTAAAACCAACACCAATAGCTGCGCACAAACCACGCGCAGCAGCATGGTCAAGGGATAAACTGCCGCGTAAGCGAGGGCTGGCGCCGATGTCTTCGTCTGTGAATTGGCAAAGGCCAGCGCTGGCGGATCGGTCATGCTGCCAGCCAGCAAGCCAAGGATACTCAGATAATTGAGTTTCATATACAATCGACCGACCAACCCGACAATTGCCAGCGGCAAAAAGGTGATGCAGGCGCCAAAAAGCAGCCAGCGCAGCCCTTCCAGACTGCTGACGGTTTCAATGAACTTTTCTCCCGAGTGCAGTCCAACGCAGGCGAGGAATAGCACAATACCGATCTCGCGCATCAGCTGATTGGCGCCTGAGGGAATGTACCAGAAGAGCGGTCCAATTCGGCCCACGGCGCTCAGCAGCAGCGCCACGATCAAGGGTCCGCCAGCCAGACCCAGTCTTACTGCCGCCGGAATGCCAGGAATAGCCAGCGGAATGCTGCCCAGCACTATGCCCAGTGCAACGCCAATGAAAAGCGGAACCAGATGCGGCCGATCCAGCTCCTTGAAGGAGTTTCCAAGTTCGCGAGAGACGACATCAATATCGCGCGCCGCTCCAACTACGGTAAGCCGATCGCCAGCATGCAGACGAAAGGCCTGCGGATCAGGAAGATCGACCTCCGCCCGGCTGAGCCGAGTAAAGCGCACGTTGCATCTTTGTTCCAGCTTCAATTCATCTAGAGAATGGCCAAGCACTGCACTGCGCGTTACCACGATTCGCCGCAGGCTGAGCTCGCCGCCGCCGCTATGCAAATCGACATCACTGCGCTCGCCGACAACGATGCGCAGACGCTCCAGTTCTTCGGCGCTGCCCACTGCCAACAGGATCTGATCCACCTGCAAAATGGTTTCGTCGTGCGCCACTTCAGTGTGATCGCCAAGGCGCACCCGGGATATAACGACGCCGGAATCGCGGATGCCGGGAATATCGTCGATGCGCATGCCGGCCAGATTCTTATTGGTCACGCGCAGATTCAGCCTGGCCACGGCCGGATGCAACAATGCCTCTTCGGCTTCACGACGGGCCTCCTCGTCTGAAACGCGAATGCGCAGCAGGGCGCGCAACGCCAGCGATGCCAGGATGATGCCAAGAATGCCAAAGGGATAGGCGACAGCGTAGGCCATGCCAGGTCGGCCGCTCAGCCCGGCAAGTTCCGGCACGCTTTGCAGCGCCTGTTGTGCCGCGCCAAGACTGGGCGTATTGGTGGTGGCGCCGGAAAAGAGACCGACGGCCGCAGCAATGTCGACGCCGCCAAAGCGATGGAAGAGAAAGGCCAGTGCAGCGCCAAGGACTACGATGGCTGTTGCCAGTGCGTTGAGCGGAGCGCCCTGACGCTTCAGCGAGTCAAAAAAGCCCGGACCAACCTGCATCCCAATTGTATATACAAACAGAATAAGACCAAATTCGCGCAGGAACTCCATGACGCGCTCATCGGCGCGCACCCCAAAATGGCCGAAGGCAATGCCCATGAACAGGACGCCGGCAACGCCCAGTTCGATCTGACGGTACTTCAAGGCGCCCAGCGCCAGTCCGCCAGCAATGATTAAACTCAGAACCAGCAGAGTATGAGCGATCGATTCGCCCGAAAATAGATCAATCAGCCACGACATTGTTGGCCATGGCTATGACGGCGCCTGTAAGCAAGGCAAGGCAAAATCGAAAATCCAGGAGTTCTGTCGCAGCTCTTTGCGATTCGGGCATTGCAGACCTGCGAAGGCCACAGGATTCCCAGGTAGTTCTGCGAGGAGGCTAGTCGGGAGCGCCAAAAAACTCCGCCAGCGCCTGGGCGCATTGTTCCGGGGCATCGAGGTGCACGTGATGGCCGCCGGGAAGTTCGAGTGTGCGCAGTTGTGGCAGCAACCTGGCGCGCTCCATTAATTGCGGATACAGCGTCTTGAACTCTGACTCGCTGCCGCTGATCAATATCGCCGGACAGCGAATGCCAGAGAGGAAGGCGCTCACCTGCTCTTCAGTCATCCGATATAGCGAAGGCTGTTTGAGCCTGGCATCAGATCGAAACACAAAGCCGCCGGGAGCCGGCTTGAGATTGCGTTCCACCAGCAAGCGAGCGGCCTCTTCGCTGAGGCGACCGGCCAGGCGACGGGCGCGCACTGCATGCTCGAGGTCGCGGTATACTGCGCCGCGCGAGTTGCGTCGGCCGGTTGTCTTTTCATTGCGGGCCAGCAGGGCCTCGCGCAGGCGCTGTGGCGCCGTCTCGGGAAGATCGGAAAGCGGACCAAGGCCTTCGATCAAGGCCAGGCGTCGCACGCGCTCTGGAAATGCGCCCGCCAGCAAACTGAGCACGCCTGCGCCCATGCTGTGTCCAAGGAGGTTAACGCAGTTGAAGCCAAGGGCATCCAATGCCTCAAGAACCAGTCCAGGATACTCAATGAACGAATGTGCGGCGCCTCTGGCTGCATGCTCGGAGCGGCCATGCCCGGGAAAGTCAATGGCGATCAAACGAAAATCGCCGAGTAGCGGAGCGATAAGATCAAAGCTGGCCGCATTGTCCAGCCACCCGTGAAAGGCCAGAATCGGCGGCGCTTCGGGATCGCCCCAGTCGCGCGCTGCCAGCTGCAGGTGCTGCAGTGCGATGCGCAATTCGCGCGGCGCGGTGCTCATGATTCAGCATCAAGCGTCTTCAATTCTGCGGTTCGCCAATCATTCGCGATTCGTTGGCGCCACTGCAAAATACGCCGCGGCTGCGCAGCTCGCAATTGAAATTGGCCTGGCCCTGTACCAGATTGCCGGCGCCGGCATCGCCGTCGGCCTGGAATTGCCCGCGAAAGACGCCGCCGTCGGCAAAGCGATAGGCGCCCTGGCCCTCGCGGATGCCATTGTGGAAATTGCCTTCATAGACATCGCCGTTCTTGTGCGTATAAACTCCTGCGCCGTCTCGTACGTCCCCGCTATAGGCGCCGGCATAGCGATCGCCATTGGCGTACTCAAATACGCCGCGGCCCTCGCGCTTGCCATTGCGGAAAGCGCCGCTGTAGCGATCGCCTGTCGGGTATACAAAGACTCCCTCGCCGTTCTCGCAATCGCCCTGAATGCAACCTGTCTGGCCGCCGCTTGCGCTGCCCGTCTGCGTAGCGCTGCGATCGCTGGCCGCGCCGTCTGTCGGGGAGCTGCCCGAATCGCCGCCAGCAGCGCTTCCCCCGCCGGCGCTTTTACAATTTGCAAGTCCAAGAGTGAAGCAAATTACAGCAAGGAGCGGCAGGGCGCCGCGAAATTCAGGGCGAAGCATGAGGGAATCTCCAGAGGCGAAGTAGGCGATTACTGGCGGCTGGCCCTGGCTCTGACAACAGGATTTTTTCCGAACCCGGTGGAATCGCTCGCGCCCTGAGACTGAGCTCCTATCCCGTCCCTATGTTGTCGCTGCGCTCAGCCCAGATTCTTCCATTCGCAATGCTTTACGCCTGCGCCATGACCGCAGGCCTCCAGGCGGAATCCTCGCGCACGCCGGCCGAGGTCGGCGTAACCGAACATCGTGGCGAGCGGGTTCCCCTCGACGTCATGGTCCGTGACGAATCCGGCGCCGAGCGGCGGCTGGGCGACTTCTTCCGGCGCGGGCGCCCGGTGGTACTGATTCCTTCCTATTATCATTGCCCGCGATTGTGTACCTACGTCTTCAAGGCGGTTCAGAAGGCGGTGGCCGAGGTTCGCGCCAGCGGTCTGGCGCCGGGCCGCGATTTTCAGGTTCTCTCCTATAGTTTTGACAGCAGAGAGGGTTATGCAGAGGCAAAGAAGCGCGCTACGTCCATCCGCAGCCTGTTCGGGGCGCAGCCGCTTCCCGAGGGCGCCTGGCAATTTCTGAGCGGCGACGCAGCTGCCGCCAGCCGGCTGATGGGCAGCATTGGCTATCGCTACAAAGCCGACGGCGAGAGTGACTTTAGCCATGCCGCCGCGATTGTGCTCCTTGCCCCCGATGGCAAGATTACGCGCTACCTCTACGGAATCGAGTACCCGGAGCGGGAATTCAGGCTTTCGCTGGTAGAGGCGGCAAACGGTACTATCGGCGGTGCAACGGAGCAGATCATGCTCTATTGCTTCCGTTACGATCCGGTGGAGGGGCGGTATACCCCCTTTGCCTGGGCCTTCGTCCGCATCGGCGGAGCGGCCACCCTGGCGCTGGTGCTGGCCTTGATTTTTTTCCTGCTGCGTCGCGAACGACGCGCAAAAGGCGCTTGAAGCAATGCAGCGCAAGTGAAATCTATCCGCCAAAAAGGCAGCATTCGCATTTATGTATACAGAAGGCGCGTCAACTCATGCACCCGATCATGACATTGTCATGATCGCAATCAACCTCGTGGTCATCCTTGCCTTTCTGCTGGTCAACGGCGTACTGGTATACTTCATCGTACGCTACCGGCGGCGAGGCCCTGATGATCAAACCTCGAAGATCGCCCACAGCACGATTCTGGAAATCACCTGGACGGTAGTTCCGACCATTGTCTTTTTTGCCCTCTTCTTCTGGGGCCTTTTCGCTTATCTGGATTACCGTCGTATTCCGGAGAATGCCCGTGAAATCACCGTCCGCGCCTGGCAGTGGGGCTGGGAGTACAACTATCCCAGAGACCTGGCGCAAAATCGCGAGCGCCCGGTTCAACTGAAGACTACGCGCGACGTTTTCCTGGAGGAAGGCGTCCCTGTGAAGTTCGTCATGACCTCCTCCGATGTGCTGCACTCCTTTTTTATTCCCGCTTTTCGTTCCAAAGAGGACGTCGTGCCGGGCATGTTTACCTATGTAAGCGTCACGCCGGTGCTCAATGCTGCATACCAGCAGGCAGGCCGCGCCGAGTATCCGATCTTTTGTACGGAATACTGCGGCCGTGACCACAGCTACATGACCGGCACCGCAATCGTACTCAACCATGCCCAGTTCAGCGCGGAGATGGCCAAATTGGAGGCGGAGGCTTCCAATATCACCGCCGATCGCGGGGCGGAGATCTATCGCAACGTCTGCCACAGTTGTCACTCGCTGGACGGCAGCCGCATCGTAGGGCCCTCCTTTAAAGGACTCTACGGAAGCCGTCGCGATCTGGAAGGCGGAACAACGGTAGATGCAGACGAAAACTACGTTCGCAATTCCCTGCTTAATCCGGGCGACCAGATTGCGCGTGGCTATCCCAATGCTATGCCTCCACAAAATATGAGCGATTCCGAAATACTATCGATGATTGAGTTCTTGAAGGCCCAGCGCTGAGCGCGGCCGTATTCGGCGCAGGAGAGGAAACGAACCATGTCACACGCTGACGCCTCGGTATCTTACCTTCAGGAGGGCCGCTCCGTCTGGGGCTGGCTGTCTACCACGGACCACAAAAAGATTGGGATCATGTACCTCTACACGATCCTGACCTTCTTCATTCTGGCCGGCGCTGCGGCGCTCCTGGTACGACTGGAGCTGATTGCCCCAGGACCAACGATCGTTGATCAACAGGTTTACAACATCCTGATGACCTTTCACGGCGCAGCGATGGTCTTCTTGTTCATCGTGCCCGGCATCCCGGCGACGCTTGGAAACATTTTGCTGCCAATGATGATTGGCGCCAAAGATGTCGCCTTCCCGCGTCTGAACTTGATGAGCTACTATGTCTATCTGGTCGGCGCAATGATCGCTCTGATCTCTTTGCTCAGCCCGGCGGACACTGGCTGGACCTTCTACGCGCCGTACAGCTTGAAGTCCGGTTCGCTGGTCATCTGGCTTACGCTGGGCGCTTTTGTGATGGGCTTTGCGTCGATCATGACTGGCTTCAATTTTATCGTCACGATCCACCGCATGCGCTGCCCGGGTCTGACCTGGAACAAGCTGCCGCTTTTCATCTGGGCCATGTATGCCACCTCAATACTTCAGGTGCTGGCCACCCCAGTGGTCGGGATGACCCTGGTAATGTTGATCATGGAGCGTGTGCTGGATATTGGCATCTTCAATCCAGCCAAGGGCGGCGATCCGATTCTGTTTGAGTCGTTCTTCTGGTTTTACTCGCACCCGGTCGTATACATCATGATCCTGCCAGGCTTCGGCATCATTGGCGAAATATTGCCGGTCTTTTCGCGCCGGCCGATCTTTGGCTACAAGGCGGTGGCCTACTCCTCGCTAGCCATTGCGCTGGTAAGCTTCATCGTCTGGGGCCACCATATGTTTGTCAGCGGCATGAGCGATTGGTCGCGCTGGGTTTTTTCCTTTTTGACCTTCTTTGTAGCCGTGCCAACGGCAATTAAGATCTTCAACTGGATCATGACGCTCTGGAAGGGCTCCATCCATTTTGAAGCGCCCATGCTTTACGCCCTGGGTTTTGTTTTCATGTTCTCCATCGCCGGTCTGACCGGCATCCACCTGGCTGTGCTGGTAACGGACGTGCAGCTGCACGATACCTACTTCGTGGTCGCACACTTCCACTACACGATGCAGGGCGGCACAGTGGTGGCGCTCTTTGCCGGCTTGCATTACTGGTTTCCGATGTTTACTGGCCGACGCTACAATGAGAAGATGGCCTTCTGGGGCTGGCTGATGTTGTTCATCGGCTTCAACCTCACCTTCTTCCCGCAGTTCTTCCTTGGCATGGAAGGAATGCCCAGGCGTTACTTTGACTATCTGCCGCAGTTCCAGACCTGGCACGCAATATCAACAGTTGGCTCCTGGCTGAACGGAGGATCCTACATTTTCATATTGGGCCATCTGCTCTACGCCGCCTTCCGCGGCGAAAAGGCGGAGCAGAACCCCTACCAATCGTTGTCTCTGGAATGGCAGACTACGGCGCCGCCGCCGACCACTAACTTTGCCCATACGCCTACCTTCCCGGAATCGATCTATGATTACGGCACGATGGACGACGGGCATGCTGGCGGGCACAGCCAGCGCAAAGCAGGATAAGGAAGAAGAGAGAAGCGCATGTCAGCAAGTACTCACGCTCTATATCGCGACAAGCACCCGGTGCATGAAGAGCTAGGCGGCTACGAAGGCGCCAAGCTTGGCATGTGGCTCTTTCTGGCCACAGAGCTTCTGCTGTTTGGAGTGCTCTTTGCCTTGTTCTTTATCTTTCACGGCAAATTTCTGGAACCCTTTAAGGCTGCGCACCACACCCTCGACAAGGTGATGGGCGGCCTCAATACGGTAGTGCTGATTGTCAGTTCGCTGTCTGTTGCACTGGGCCTGGACGCAATTCAGCGCGGCCGCCGCAAGCTTTCGATGATTTGCATGGGCATTACAATCGCGCTGGCTGGAACCTTTTTGGTGGTTAAGTATTTTGAATATTCAGAAAAGTTTCACCACCACATCTTTCCTGGCAATGCCACGATGCTCAAGGACGATGCCGTCCACGAAATCGTAAGCGTAGATGACTATATCGCACGGCGTAACATGGGGCCGGAGGAAGCGGCCGATTTCAAGAAGGGCGTGAATCTGTTCTTTACTTTCTACTTCATGATGACGGGCGTTCATGGACTGCACGTCATCATTGGCATGACGGTACTTTTTATCATCATGCTGAAGATGGGCGGCGGACGGTATTCGCATTGGTACTACACGCCGGTGGAAAATGGCGCCCTCTACTGGCACCTTGTGGACTTGATCTGGATCTATCTATTCCCACTGTTCTATCTGATTTCCTGAAAGCAAACGGAGAGTTGAAATGCATATCCCAGACCAGGAAAGTCGCGGCCATATTTCGCCCACTGGATCCTACTTCATCGTCGGCGCCTTGCTTCTATTTTTGACGGTGGCAACAGTGGCCGCCTCTTACAAGAATTGGGGCGCAGATATCGGCGGCGGCTTTGCCCTGAATATCAGCATAGCTATGGCAATTGCCACAGTCAAAGCCACGCTGGTCTTGCTCTACTTCATGCACATGAAATACGAAAGCAAACTGGTCTGGGGCTTTGGCATCGCTTATCCAATTTTGCTGTTCTGCATTTTGCTGGGCTTCCAGGTGCTGGACGTTCCCTTGCGTCGCAACCCGCGTCTTCCGGCTGCCGCACACTCACTGCAGCAAAGCCCGGTTGGGCAGGCGCAAACCGCCAGCCGCTGACGACTGCGGCCGCAGCGATCGGTCAGAGGGGACGCCGTGGCGTCCCCTTTTTGTTTTTCTGGTTAAGAGCGCCTGCCGATGATTTCACCTGAGCAAAAAGCGAACCGATTGATTCATGAGCAAAGCCCCTATCTTTTGCAACACGCCTACAACCCGGTAGATTGGTACGCCTGGGGCGATGAAGCATTTCAGCGCGCCGCAGCCGAGGACAAGCCCGTGCTGCTCAGCATCGGCTACGCCACCTGTCACTGGTGCCATGTAATGGAGCGAGAATCCTTTGAGGATGCGCTCACCGCCGAACTGTTGAATCGCGAGTTCATCGCCATCAAGCTGGATCGCGAGGAGCGCCCCGACGTAGATCAGATCTACATGCGCGCCCTGCACGCCACCGGACAGCACGGTGGGTGGCCGTTGAACATGTTTCTGACTCCGGATCGTCGACCGATCACTGGCGGCACTTACTTTCCGCCGCGGCCTTCCTTTGGGCGTCCCTCCTTTCAGCAAGTTTTGACACAGGTAGCGTCCGTCTGGCGCGAAGATCGAAAGCGGGCGCTGGACTCTGCACAGCTATTGCACGAATTTCTGACGCAGCCCCAAAGTCGCCAACCGGCCGCCGATGCAGCTCGGCCAGAACTGCTCCTGGCGCAGGCCGGTCGCGCTCTGGCTTCTACTTTCGACGGAGTGCATGGCGGATTTCTCAGCAACGGCCCGAATAAGTTTCCGCCGTCCATGGCCTTGCTCTTACTGCTCGACTTGAATGAGCAAGGGCAATCGCCAGAGGCGCTGCAAATGGTTGAGAAGACCTTGAGCGCAATGAAGTGCGGCGGCATCTATGACCAGGTCGGCGGCGGAATATCGCGCTATTCTACCGATCACCAGTGGCTGGTTCCGCATTTTGAGAAGATGCTCTATGATAATGCTCTCTTTGCACGCGCACTTTGCGAATGTTACCGCCAGACAGGCCGCGAAACCTATCGTCAGTGGGCGCTGGATATTTTCGAATACCTGCGCCGCGATTTAACAGCCCCGGAAGGCGCGTTTTATTCGGCGGAAGATGCCGATTCGGAGGGCGAGGAAGGGAAGTTCTATGTCTGGTCGCTGGCCGAATTTCGCGACGCCCTGGCCGCGGGCGGCTTGAGCAAACAAGAACAGGACCGCATGCAGCTGTACTGGGGTCTTGAGGCGGGCGGCAACTTCGAAGGTCAGTCCATATTGCACGCACCGCATGATGATGAGGCATTCAGCCTGCAAAACAACTGCACTATTGCGGAATTCAAGGAACTGCGGAGACGTGCACGCCAGGCATTGCTGGCTACGCGCAACAGACGCCCCCGGCCCTTGCGCGATGAGAAGATACTGCTGAACTGGAATGCGCTGATGATCAGCGCCCTGGCGCGAGCGGCGCAGGTATTCGACGATGGCGAACTGGCCCGGCGCGCCTGCGTGGCTGCCGATTGGCTCATCCAATCGCTGCGTAAAGCCGATGGCGCCTATCTGCGTCGCAGCTGCCAGGGAGAGGCTCGCTTTGCTGCACAGCTTTCCGACCTCTCGCTTTTTGCCAACGCCTTGATTGATCTCTACCGAACAGAATTTCGGAGCGAATACTTGCTGGAGGCCAGGCGAATAGCCGAACTCATTTGCGATCGCTTCGAGAGCGGCGATGGCCTCTATTTTGAGAGCGAGGCCGGCGCAAGCGATCTGATCGCGCGGATTCAGGAAAGCTACGATGGCGTAGAACCATCGGGCAATGCCGCCTGCGTGGAGTTGTTCAGCAATCTGGCGCGCTACGGTTTCGGAATGCAATGGCAGGAGCGCGCGACTGAGGCGCTAAAACGATTGAGCGAATCCATAGCTGCGTCGCCCGCGGCACATTGTTATGCATTGCATACGCTCTACCTTCAGCAGCGGCCGCTACAGGAGATTGCATTGTGTACGGCGACCGATTGGCGCGAGGATGCGGAGACCGGAGCGCTCTTAGGCAATCTGCGCCGGCGGCTTGGGCCGGACTCCATTGTAGCCGTCGCCAGCGATCATGAGCCCACGCGACCTGCGCTGCTTGCGGATCGGCTGGCGGGAAGCGCTGGTCGTCGCTATTTTTTTTGCCAGGATTTTCGCTGTCAGCTCCCCGTTGATGGTTCCGCTGCGCTGCTTGCGCAAATCGACTCAGCCAGGGCGGGGACCCGAGAAGCGGCCGATGATCAAGACCTCTGAAGCTTCCCGCTTGACCCCGGACTCTGGCGCACGAAACTGACCGACCGGAAACGGCGTCGTAGCCAAGTGGTAAGGCAGGGCTCTGCAAAAGCCCCATCACCGGTTCGAATCCGGTCGACGCCTCCAACCGGTTCTCAATTCCATCTTGCCTTCCCGATCGTCTAATTGCCCGGGTGATGAAATGGTAGACATACAGGACTTAAAATCCTGGGGCCGCAAGGCCGTGCGGGTTCGAGTCCCGCTCCGGGTACCATTTGCTATCCTGCTGGTCGGTATGACTTTTCTGACCGGGCCCTTGCTGGCGGACACGGTTGTCTTGCGCAGCGGCGAAACGCTCATCTGTCGCATCGTCGGCCAGACTCAAACTACCATTACCGTACGCCTGGAAAACGGCGCCAGGCGCACCCTCCAGAAGAGCGCAATCAATCGACTTGGTTACGACAGTCTGGACCTCCAGCGCGACGAGCAGCGGCGGCAGGCGGATGAACAGAGGAAGCAGGAAGAAGCGCGTCGCCGCGCTGAGGCAGCCGCGGCCGCTGCTGCCGCCGCCAATGCCGCCAACCAGTCACAGCAACCAGATGTTGAATCAGGTCGTCCGGGACTGTGGGGTATTTTAGGGCGATCGGCGCTGATTCCCGGCTGGGGCCATTACGCCATGGGCGAGGATACCACCGCGGCAGTTTACGCTGGCGGCGCGGCGGTGCTGGGCGGTTTTCTGATTGCACGCCGCCAGAGTGCACGAGCCGCACAGGCGCGCAATGAACAGGATGTGTTGACAAACTACGCACTGGCCGCGTCGCCGGAGGCGCCGCTTCCCATTGAACGCATTTTTCTATCAATCTATGCAAACAATCTGGCCCTGGGCGGTTATCAAGACAGGGTCGATCGCTATCAAAATACTCTGACTCTCTTTGGTTTTTTTTATCTCTTCCAGATTCTGCACGCTGCATACGACTATGAATGGAATCAGACGGCGCAGGCTCGGCGGGACAGCCAGTGGCAGCTAGTTGCAGGCTGGCGGCCCGCCCCTGGGGCCGCGCCGCAGCTTCACGTCCGCCGGTACAATCTGGAGGGCTATGGAGAAGCAGGTTACCTGTGGCGCTATTGACAGGCGTATACTGAACAATATGAAGCTTCGAATTGTTTGCCTTTCCATGTTGGTCGCGTTGGCGCCTGCGCACTGCCTGGATCTGCAGCGTTCGCAGCTGGATACCTCGGGAGACGAGCTTCTGAGCTGGGCGGGCCTTTTGTTGCGGCCCTATTCCGTGGACATGGTCGCACCAACCATGGACGGCAAAGTGTTCGTTTCACGGGATGGCTACAACTGGTCGCTCTACATTGTCAACCCTGCGGCCAATCAACTTAATGCAGCTGTCTTTACTGGTGCAGGCTGGATTGTTGCCGGCGCTGCATTGGCTACCGGCCAGTGTGGAATCTTTGCTTCAAGCCTGGGCGAGTCAACGTGGACCCTGGTCGGCCCGGCGCTTGGCAGCTGCTCTGGCGGGAATATCAATGGTCTGGCTTCCAATGGCTCTGGTCGCGTGGTAGCCGTAGGCGCCGATGGCGGCGGCACGACAGCGATTTACTATTCAAGCGACTATGGCGCATCGTGGACGCAAGGCAGCTCTTCTCTTGCCGTAGGCGCCCTTTCCAGAGCGGCCTTCGCCGCCGGCACATTCCTTACCGGTCCAACCGGCGGCACAATTAGTGTGCTCAGCTCTGCAGACGGCGTGAGCTTCACGCCACTCGCTCAACCTTTTGGCGCAGGTGCGGGGCAATTGACGTCCTTTAATATTTCGGGCGTCGGCATCTATGCTGGCGGCATAGCGCCGGATACCCTTCCCGAGGTGCGCCGCAGCGCCGATGGCGGCGTAACGTGGAGCGCCCCCGCCGCTGATGTCTTTGGCAACTCTGGCGCCGCGCCCCCGGCCGGCCTGGCTGTGAACAACTTTTTCTTCCCATCCGCCCTGGTCGCTGTGGGCGCCGCCTGTCTGGTCGATCGCAGTACAAATCCAATTGCGATTCAATTCAGCGGCGCTGCGACCGCCATGACGGGATGTGTAACCACCAACTGGAACGGTCTGGTCTATGATGGTCTGAAATTTGTAGCCTCCGGCAATAACCCGCCGCTGTCCGGTTCCATCGCCGTTTCGCCAAGCGGCGCTGTTTCGGACTGGAGCATCATCAGCCTGGGATCCACGCTGCCGACTACGATTGCCCACCGTTGAACGCCTTGACCACATCGGCGGGCGCCTGCACGAGCTCGATCAGTACTCCTTGCCCGCCTATGGGCGACTGCTCATTGCCCTTGGGATGAATAAAAGTAACATCAAAGCCTGAAGCGCCCTTACGAATCCCGCCGGGAGTGAAGCGAACGCCTTTTGCCGCAAGGAATTCGACACAGGCCGCAAGATTATCCACCCAGAGGCCAATGTGATTGAGCGGCGGCACATGCACTTTCGGGCTCTTCTGCGGATCGATGGGCTGCATCAGATCAATTTCAACGGCGTGCGCGCCGGCGCCTATGCGCAGAATATCCTCGTCGACGTTTTCCTTCTCGCTTTGAAAACTATGTTCTACTTTAAGACCAAAGATCTCAACCCATAGTTTCCGCAGGTCTTGCTTGCTTTCGCCGCCAATTGCGATTTGCTGGATGCCAAGAATTCGAAAGAGACGTTCGCTCATTTGTTCCTCTTACAGAAAAATTCGTTCAGCTCGCCAATTACTCCCACTCAATGGTCCCTGGAGGTTTGGAGGTCAAATCATAAAACACAGCATCGATGCCATCCAGTGCGATCAAAGTTTGACTGAGTTCCCGGAGCGGCAAAATATCCATCTCAAATACTGCAGCCGTCATTGCGTCAGTAGAAACGATTGGTCGCAATATGAGAGACTCGCCGCCGCTGGCGCTGCCGCCAGGGGCAAGCACAACCGGGAATTGCCAGATGCGCGAATAGAGGCCATGTCCTATTTGAAAATTGTGAACGATGCGATCGGCTTTCTGCAAGAGAGCCACTCGCTTCTCGTTCAGGTCATAGTGCGGCCGCGGGCGCAGGGCTGCGATATCGACCTCCGGACGCGCCGCTACCGCTAGCAATACCCGGTTCAGCGCGGAAAATCGATTGGGAATTTTTCGAGCCAGAGAAAGCAGAACGGGCCAGTGCAGCTCTTGCATCGCAGACAGGCCGCCCTGCGGCCACAAGGCGACACAGCGTGCGTAGCTACGCTGGTCGCCCTGGACGCCGACCGAATGGAATGGAAGCAGGGCTCCCTGCAGCTGACCATTCCGCAACTCGGCGGCCAGCGGGTCGGAACTGTCAGGAAGCAGGGCCTTGCGCACTTCCAGCGCAGCCGGATCCTCAACCGGCGCCTTTTCCATACAAAGGCAACGTACCGCAAGGCCTGGCCCCGGAAAAGGATGTCGGTCGACGATGGCGTCGGGCAGTCCAAGCAGACGACCCAGCTCCCTGACCTCGTCCTTGTACAGGTCGCGCAGCGGCTCAACAACTCGGCCGGCGGCGATCAGCGCCTCGATCGCGGGGACGCGATTGTGGTGCGTCTTGATCTTGTGACTGTGCCTGGTGGCGCCGGACTCTATGGTATCAGGATAAATCGTACCCTGTCCCAGGAACCAATCCGCCGCATTTAGCCCGAGTCTGGTTGTCTCGCTAGCCTGTACTTCCAGGAAGAGTTCGCCGATGATCTTGCGCTTGGCCTCGGGTTCAAATACTCCCTGGAGTCGCTCAAAAAAGAGAGACTCGGCATGAGCGGTGTGCAAATCCACGCCCAAAGCGCGCAGCGCTGCTTCAACCTCCGCGCCTTCGCGATCGCGCATGAACCCAGTATCCACAAAGAGCCCCAGCAAGTGATCGTGGGGCAGAACGCGCGCCAGCAGTGCAAAGGCGACCGTCGAGTCAACGCCGCCGCTGATCAGGAGAAAGACCTTTCGGGCCCCCACCTGCTGGCGAATACGCTCGGTTTCCAGTTCCAGAAAGCCCTGCAGGCTCCAGGTATCGGCGACGCCGCAAATCCCTAGAAAATTGCGCAAATAGAAGTCGCCGCGCTCGGAGTGACGAACTTCAGGATGGAACTGAATGCCATAAATTCGACGCTGGAAATCGGCGACTGCCGCGTGCTGACAATCTTCCGTACTACATATGGTTATGAATCCCTCTGGGAGTTGATCGACCTCATCGCCGTGACTCATCCAGACTGTAGCGCGGGCGGTCTCAGATTCGCCCTCCAGCAGACCCTCGGCGCGAAGAACCTCTAAGTGCGCCGGCCCATACTCTCGACTGGCGGCGGCTCGGACTTTCCCGCCGGCCTGCTGCATGATCAGCTGATGACCGTAGCAGATGCCTAGCACAGGCAATCCGGCCTCTAACAGCGTCGGACTCGAAGTCGGCGCTCCCCGATCGTAGACGGACGCGGGACCGCCGGAATAGATCAAGCCGGCGAATTCTCTGCGCGCTTCTTCGACTGTAAGTTCGGAAGGCGAAACAATTTCGGAATAAGCCCCCAGCCGCCGAATGCGCGAGGCGATGAGGTGTGCATACTGTCCGCCGAAATCGAGTACTGCAATTTTTTTGCCGCGCAGATACTCAGGAGCGCTCATAGAGCAAGGCCCAGCGCAGCGAGCAGCGATCCGGTCGCCCAGCGGCGTACTCTCGCCTTGAGAGCAAGGTTCATTCCCGTTGACATTGACTCGATTCTCCCTTCCGCATCCAGATAGACCAGGGTCGGGTAGGCCTGAATCGAATAGGCGCGATGGAGCTGTCCGTCTCGGTCCGAATAGATATCGTAGTTCATTGGCGTCTGATCACGAAAGTTGCGCAACGCCAGCGGGTGCTCTTCACTGATCGCAGCAATGTGCAGTCCGCGGCCTTCCAGTTCGCTGTGCAGTTGATTCAAATCGGGAATATCGCTGCGACAAAAGCCGCACCACGTCGCCCAGAAGACCAGCAAGGTCTTCTGTCCCCGTCGCACCGGATCAACCGACGCGGATCGCCCGCCATCTGGCGGCACGGAAAGCGCAGCGATTACCGGAACGGGTTTGCCACGCAATTGCCACTGTTGAATCCAGTTCGGAGCGCGCTCCCAGGCGACCCAACCGAAGAGCGCAAGGGCCAGAAGCAACGTGAACGTATTGGACTTCAAAAAGACGATCAGTCGATTCATGTATCTATCGGGTCAAAAGAGACCGCTCCGGTCAGCATCGACTTTGGCGGCCCGGCTGCGACCTATTTTCCTGAACTGTGTTGCACTACAGCGCGCCCTGTTTCTGGCGTTCCTTGCCGCTCCTGGCGCCCCGCTGCTCGCGCAGATGGAAGTCGGCGTAATGGCACAGACAACCAGCGGCGATCTAATCTTTGAGACGGGCAGCCGCAGCCCCGATTTCTCCGGCTTTCGGGGCGGTTCGCGACTCACTTATCCGCGCAATCTGGTGCAACCAGGGCTTGGCCTGCGCTGGGGTGTCGGCGCCTGGGAGCTGGGCGCTCAGCTACAGGGCACGGGCTGGCGACAGCATCCTGGCAGGGCGCGAAACGAGGACTTTACACTACAACCGGAGAGCACCATTCGTCGCAACGGCTTTGATTCTTCGAACTGGAGCTATCGCGATTCAGCCTACGTAATCAGCGCCGGTCGAAATTTTGCGGATGCACACGGTCGCTCATCGATGACTGAATACGGAGCTGGCCTTCGAGTACGCTGGTTTCCCTTCGACGATCAGTCGCGCGAGGGACTGTTTGCAGAGGCGCAGCTTCAGTATCGCTACAACAAGCAGTACATCTATGACGCCTGGCAGTTCATTGGCGCCGGAAATGTTATCTTTTACAGTCCGATTGGCTCCGGCAATACGCTGACCAATGTGATCTGGGAGTATCCCCTTGGCCCGGGCTATCGCTTTAGCAGCGGTCCGTGGCGTTTTGAAACGGCCTTGCTGATCAACAATGGATTCAACCGGGGGCGCGATTTCCATTTGCAACGGGCTATAACCTTTCATATCAAAAATGGCGCCGGCGACGGCGGAATCCTGCGCGGCGCCATTGGCTACAAGATTGATGAAAGTTATCGTTTGGAATTTGTTATGGAAGCCAGACGCTACTTTAGCACCGGAGAGCTCAGCTCCACCGGCGGCCTCGGCTCGGAGGCCGTACTGGTCGCTGTTGCCGGACCCCAGCGCGTCTGGCTTTCGGAAAAGGAATTCCGGACCAATCTTTCCTTATGGGCCAGAATAGACTGAGCGACGCTAATCCTCCTTGACCAGGGGTTGCAAGTAGCTCACAAATGCCGCGTGGATATCCAGCGCGTCAGCCAAACAGATGAAATGCTGCTTCTGAAACTTGCCGGCAAATTTGA
This sequence comes from Leptospirales bacterium, assembly GCA_019694655.1. Taxonomy (NCBI): domain Bacteria; kingdom Pseudomonadati; phylum Spirochaetota; class Leptospiria; order Leptospirales; species Leptospirales bacterium. The sequence goes on along the minus strand of JAIBBN010000004.1, from coordinate 356,375 downwards.
CATTGAGCAAAGCGACTACTTTGAGAAGACTTTCAACCAGCTGGCGGCCGGAAAGCCCAAGCGCGTGTGTCTGGATATGACCGACGTCAACTTTATTGACAGTTCCGGAATTGGGGCGATGATCAAGGCCTTAAATCTGGTTAAGAGCGGCGGCGGCGAAATGATTTTGTTCGGACTGAAGCCGATGATTCTAAGCGTATTCAAACTGGCCAAACTGGATAACTTCTTCAAAGTTCTCAGTCCCGAGGAATTCCGACTGAAATACGGAGGCTGAAGTCTCGCGCTAGATCCCCATTTGCTCGATCAAGTCGCGGGCTTTGGCCAGAAAGTCCAATTCCTGCTGTCGTGAAAACGGTCCATAGCTTCCAGCAAGCCTCCGGCGAGCCAGCTCAACGTACTCCAGGCTGCCAGCAACAATCAGCGCTGTCTTCGCGGCATGCTCGACGATTTTCAGTTCGTTGCCGCGCTGAATCACCAGTGCGCGAGGCGGTATCTTTCGACCGCCGCGAATCATACAACCAGCAGTAACCATGGCGCCATCGCCAATTTCGGCGCCGTCGAGTACAACGCTGCCAATTCCAATCATTACAGCCCGACCCAGTCGACAGCCATGCAGCATCACATTGTGACCGATCAGCGAATAGTCGCCGATATCAATGCGGCTGCGCGAATCGGTATGCAGCGTCGTGTTATCCTGGATGTTTACAAATCTGCCAAGTTGGATTTCATTCATGTCGGCGCGCAACACCGCTCCGCCCCACACTGAGCAGCCTTCGCCCAGAGTCGTCATTCCTTCCACTACAGCCATCGGGTGAACAAAGGGCCGACCTGGAAATTCGTCAGCGCTGCGAGCGAAGGGCCCTGGAGCGCCGGACAGCGCTTGCGTCTTGCCTGCGGGACGCGCCGCCGTTTTTCGCACGGTTTTTTTGGATGCCATTGTTCAAAGCACCGCGGCGTTATGATGGCGATGGATCAACTCCGTTACGCGGCCGGCCAGCAGCGCCGGCAGTTTAGCATAGGTCTCGCCGCCAACATGCACATACTCGGGGAAAATCGAGTGGCCTATAGCGCGCGCGCCAAGGCCGACGCCCAGCGTGATAATTCCGCGGCGGCCAAGTTGATCGACCATTTCCTTCAATCGCGCCGTATCCGGACTGGACAGGTCCTTTTCCATCGTGACTTTGCCCCGGGCGCCCCGAAAATCGGATATGATAGCGAGAATACGGGTCCGTGCGCCGGCGCTAAAGTTTCGCGCCAGATCCTCGCCAATTTGAAACTCGGAAACCGTGTCGCCATGCCAGCCGCGAGCAAGACCGTAAAACAAATCCTCTTCTTTTCCGCCGCTAAAGGCATCGTTCAATCCGTTGTACCACATCACATCAATGGACTGCTTCATGTTACTGAGATCGGAATAGCCGCAGACGCCAAAGGGAAGCTCATGATTGCTCAAAATTGTGGCGCAGCTCATGATCGCGACCAATGTCGCAATAGAATACTCGAAATTGAAAATACGTCGACCTTTGTTGACCGCAAAAAGTATCTCAACCCCGCGTAGCTTGTCATCTTCCACAGAGACCGCAGAACGATCAAAGACTCGCCCATCGCCGCGGCCATGAATATAGGCAAGATAGCGCCTGGCATCGACCCGCGATCCTTGCGCCATATAGCGCCGCGTGATCTCCACCTGCGGATCCAGCAAGCGGTCAAAATCGAGCGTCACACGGGAGATCTCAGGTCCAAAAATTTCTCGGAATTCGTCGAGCGTGACGCCGATATTGTAGTCCCAGAGCGCACGGCGTTTCTTCAGGAATTCCTTGTACAGTTCTTCGGTGCGATAGCCCCAGGCGCCGCCGCCCTGGCCGGGCTCTCCCTGCCCCTTGTTCCCCTGGGTGTCCGAGCCATACCAGGCATCGGCGCCTTCCTTGGTCTGTCCGCCCGTTTCGGGCGTATTGATATTGATGCCCTGCTTGAGGGCATCGCCCTGCACTTTGGCTTTGAATGTTCCTGTATTTGGCGGACGAAAGTGCTCCTCCTGGTTCCACCAGACCTTACGACTGAGGTCGCTTTGTTGAATCAGTTTTTTTTTTAGGCCGCTTTGAAAGGCCTGCAGCGCTTCTTCCAGCGACGCTCCCGATAGGAGCGATTCCAGCAGCCGCGCTACGCGTTCCCGTTCAACAGTGTCCGACAGTTCATTGATATAAGCAATGCCGGCGCCGCGCATTGCATTCTCCTGCAGCGTACGAGCATCCGTGATCTGATCGACGCAATTGGAAAGGTAGTCGCACCAGCGCCGGAGGTTGGTAAGTCCAAATTGATACGGTTGTAGATTGCCCGCCCCGATTTCGCGCTGTTGCGCCCGCTCGCGAAGCGCCAAATGGAAGCTGGCCATCGCCTGGAGCAAGGAGGAAGCTGGCCCCTGCTCTTCAACGCCAAGTCGCGCCGCCGCTATCCAGCGCAAGGATGCGGCATCGACCACCGGCGGCAGCGCAATTGCCGTAAATCGATTGCGAAAGGCCCGCGAAATGGAGGGAGTGCTGCGCTGGTTGCGGAAGAACTTCAGACCGAAGACACGGGCCCTGGAATCGAGTCGTAGCGGCTCGCTCGCGCCGCTCTCTGGCGGCAGGGCCAGGGCGCGCGCATCATCCAGCAACATGTTCAGTTTCTCGACCAGTTCTGGTCCGGCCGCCTCCAGGCCCTTCAGCAGGATAAAATCACCGCGACGGATAGCGGCGGTGAGCGGACCGTCCACCCAGCGCACAGCCTCTTCCTCACGTACCGCTTCCGGCGCCGGCTTGAGTCCGCCAAGGATATCGGCGGTGTGCATGCCACGAGAGAGCGTAATGACTGCTAACGGTCGATCCAGCAACTCCGTGAAAAAATGAACATAGTCCTCCGGCTCAACATCCGATTCGCATTCGAGAAGTGCATTCTCGCCGAGCTCAATCATTCGAGCAATGGCCTCCAGCGAAGGCCGCACGGCAGCGGCCGGCGGCAGCCAGCGGAAGGCGGCGGCCACGGCATCGGCAAAGCTTCGCGCGCCAATATCATCGGCGCTGAAGTCCGAACGCGATAACGTCGAGCGACCAATGCGGATTGCTCGTTGCTCCTCCATGATCGCAATTTCAATTTCGTCGCCTTTGCGATCCGCCGGCGGCAAAAGCAAGCGCATCTGGGCGCTCAGATCGATCGCTGTTTCTGCTCTGGACTTTGCTTGATCATGGGAAAGGCCGCCCAGTCCGGCCATTACTGCCAGGCGCGCCTGTTGACGGTCCTCTGGACCGCGAAAGGTCCCAAGAAAAACGTCATGCAACTCCAGCTCCGGAGCTGCGGACGAGTTGAGACGGGCGCCCAGGCGCGACAAATTCCGAATATTGAAGTGGTAACGCTCCAGATCCCGCGCGCCGGCGCTACGATCGAGAACTGCGCGCTCCACTGCGGCGTTGGCGCGCACAATAGCGGAGGTCTCCGCTGCGCCCAGTCCGGGGAAAAGCCCGGAGAGAATCTGCACCAGTTCTTCCTCCGGATAAGCATCCACATAGACCGTTGCAAAACACTTTTGAATCTCGCGCGGCAGATTCTTGCGACCTTCAAATCCCTCGGCGGGGTTTTGCGTGGCGACAAAGCTAAATCCGGGAGCGGCCCGAACCACGCTGGCGTCGCCTTCCAGCAGCTGCAATTCTCGCTCGCTGAACACGGAATAGAAGCGCTTCAGCACCTCGGGCGGACAAAGGTTCATTTCGTCGGCCACAAAGACGGCGCCGCTGCGCATGGCGTGAGCCAGGGGGCCATCGGACCAGACGAAGCGATGGCTGCGCGGATCGATGCGATAGGCGCCGACCAGGTCCTCGGGCAGCGTGTCTTCATTGAAGCTATAGCGAATCGTAGGGTGGCGCCGCAATTGATTGATGTAGTAAACCAGTGCGTTCTTGCCAACGCCGGCATCGCCGACAAGCAGCAGATGCTCGTTCTGGATCAATGGAAAAAGTATCTTCTGCAGATTGCGACGAGTGGTCTCTGTCAAAACCAGCTTCGATTCCGGAATCCAACCGGGATTTTCATGGAAACGAGGAACCTGAATGCCGGCAATTTCTACGGAGGGCATGGTCGCAGGCTCAAGACGCCGGGCGCTGCGTCAATACCTTTAGACAGATTTGTCTACCGATTGGCCGCGCTTCGGTTTTTCAGTTGCTGCTGCGTTGCAGCAGCGCATCGCTGCAGAAAGAGGCAAACAATGCAAAGCGCTCCTGCACTACCGCTCTCAGAGCGTATGTCGCGCATCGATAGCTCCGAAATCCGCCGCGTGTTCCAGCTGGCCGGCGCATTGAAGGATCCCATCAATCTCTCGATCGGTCAGCCGCACTATCCTGCGCCTCTCGAAGTGCGCGAAGCCGCCGCACAAGCGCTGCGCGACGGTCGCACGGCCTACACAGAAACGCAGGGGATTCGTCCGCTGCGCGAACGCATTGCCCGGAAGTTTGCCGAGGTCAACGGCTTCCAGGTCGATCCGGATCACATTCTGGTAAGCTCAGGAGTATCATCCCTGATCAGCCTCCTCTTTCAGGCATTGGTGGACCCCGGCGATCGCATCCTGCTGACTGACCCGGCCTTCCTGATTTACCGCAGCCTTCTGCAATTCATGAACGCCAGCGTTGAATACATTCCTGAGAACTTTAGCCCCGAGGACCTGGCGGCAGTGAATCCGCGAGGCTTGAAGTTGATCATATTCTGCAGTCCCTCGAACCCATCCGGACGAATCATGAGCGAGGATCAAATTCGGCAGCTTGGCGAGCTTGCTGATCGCTCGGGAGCCTTGCTGGTAAGCGATGAAATCTATGAATGCTTCGACTATGAGGGCCGCTTTCACAGCGCCGCCGCGATCTATGATCGGGCCGTAACGCTGATGGGCTTTTCCAAGACCTACAGTATGACTGGATTGCGTCTGGCCGCGGCTGCCGGCCCCGCCGAGTTGATCAAAGCAATGACCACTTTGCAGCAATACACGGTAGTATGCGCGCCCGCCCCCATTCAGCATGCAGGAATCGTTGCGCTGGATCTGGATATGAGCGGCTATGTCGCCCAGTACAAAAGGAATCGCGACTACTGCGTCAGTCGACTGCAGGGTCGGCTGAATTTTGAATCTCCGCAGGGCGCTTTCTATATTTACCCGCAGATCCCGGGAACAGATCGAGAGTTTGTGGAGCGTGCGATTCGCGAGCAACAATTGCTGCTGGTGCCCGGCCGTATTTTTTCCAGAGCGCAAGACCGCGTCCGTATTTCCTATGCCGCCGAGGAGTCGACCCTGAAGCGAGGCATGGATGCCCTGCTGGCCCTGCTTGGATGAATGGTCTGGACTCGGCGGCGCGCTGGGCCGCGACGAACTGGATCGGCATCCAATGGGCGCTGAGCTTCAGCCTGGGCCTATTGCTTGGCAGCTTTTACACCGCGTTGAGTTCCAGGATCCTGCGCTATTGTTACGGTCCGTTGCGCAAGGCGCCGCACCGATGGCGGAACATTCTCCTGAAGCCATCGCACTGCTTCGAGTGTGGCCAGCGCTTGAACGCTCTGGAACTGATCCCCATCCTGGGATACCTCACGACGCGCGGCCGATGCAGTCACTGTGGTAGCGCGATCGGTTGGCGGACCCTCTTCGGCGAATGCTGTGGCGGAATCCTGGCGCTGGTCTTGCAATTCGGCGGCGCCGGGATGATGGAAATTTTCTTCGCACTCTGTCTGTCAGGACATCTGCTTGTTGCGGCGAGCACCGATTGGACCTGGCTGCGACTGGACCATGAGAACACTATGTTTGCTCTGCTCTTTGCTGCAGCGCTTGTCCTCGAACGCAGCCAGCAGAACTGGCGGCTCTTCATAGAGCAGGCCAGCATCGGGGCGGGATTTATGGCTGTCTTTGCGCTACTATCAATGCTGAGTCGCTGGCGCGGTCTGGGATTGGGCGATGCGCCGCTGGCTGGCGCCGCCGGCCTCGCGCTGGGTTTCCCCTGGAGCCTTATAGCTGTACAACTGGCGGCCCTGGCCGCATTGCTTTACATAGTCTTTGTTGCGCGCAATCTGCGCGCTCCAGCGCCGCTGGGCGCCGCTCTGGCGTTGAGTACGGTCTTGCTCTTGCCGGCGCCGCTGTTGTGGAGCCGCCTGTCGCCTTAATGGCCTCGGAGCTTACTGCCCATATACGTAGTTCAAACGCATATAGACGCCAGGATTATTGGTGATATAGCTTACCAAATCCTGACGCTCCAGACGATAAGCTTCCAGCTCGTCCTCGGCCACGAAATCAAAACTGGACGGCGCCTCTTTCTGCAGCATGTAGATTTCACCGCAAAAGTCGCCGCGACCGAGGCGCTCGATCGTGGCGCCATCGCGGACAGCCTCGACGCGCCCCGACTTGATGATGTAGGCTTCCGAAAATGTATCACCCTGACGGATCAGCATATCGCCGCGGCGGAAGCGACGCAAATCCATGATCAATTCCAGCTGCGTCTTCTGCGCCGATGTAATGCCGCGAAAAAAACGCGAACGGCTGAGCACATCCCAGGTGCCCGTTCGGCGAATTTCATTCAACATTGAGAACTTCAAATTGAGGCCCGAGCCTTTGATAAAATTCAAAAACTTGGTCTTCTCGATCGTGAGCGCTTCGACATCCGTTTCAGCAACGACGTCAGCGCTGCGCGGTTGATCCATAATCAGCGAGGCCTCGCCAAAGTACTCGTAGGACCCAAAGCGCTTGGCCCCTTCGCCCTGCTGGTCAATGTCCTGCTCCATCCCCTCGACGCGCACATTCCCGCTGACAATGATATAGAATTTGTCGCCCGGGGTATTCTTCTGTATGATCGTATCGCCGCGATGAAAGGTTTCCCGATCGACGACGGAAAGAAACTCCTTCGCCTTGCTGATCGGAAAGTCGCGGAATATGTCGATATTTGACAGGGCATCGAGTAAGCGGTATGCCTCTTCATGCCGCGGCGGCGTAATCGGCGGATAGAGCGTGTTTTCGATGCCAAAGCGCGCCAGGGTGAGCATCGAATTGGGCGGCATGTCCTTCTTGGCAATGTGGTAAACTGTAATCTTGCGCTGCACCTCGTCCGGGAGCGTCCGCAAGTAATCCACACGCGTATGCAGGGGCGGTATGCCAGCTTCGTGGTAGATGATCTTGTGGTGCCAGGGAAAATCCATCAAGTCGCGGTAGCGCGTATCTTTGAGTACGCCCCGATCGCGAAGGTCCTTAAAGCGCTCCGGATCATTCAGATGATCAGAGCTATAGATGAACGACTGATCCTGAAAAAAGAATTCAAAGCTGAGGCTGGGAATCGAATGGAGCGCATAGTTAAAGCGAAATTCCGCGCCATTCATCAAGTACGTCTTGCCAATGACGACGGGCACAAAGTCGAAAAGTGAGAACAGTTCCTTGATAGGAATGCGCGTAAGCGCATGGTACTTGCGCACAAAGGAGTGCATGACCGTTTCGGTTGAGTAGATGGTTATCTTGCCTTCTTCCAGAATTTTCTGGAAGGTGCCGGCATCGTGGTCGGCGTGGCAATGCGTGAGGATGATGGAGTTGATCAGCTTCGGATTTACGTTGGACTGACGAAGCCATTCAGTCGAATTGACCGGCGGATCTACCATGATTCCGTGGTGATTGATCCACAATAGAAAGCCGCTGGTATTCTCCTCCGGGTCAAAGCCATGGCTTGGCCCCAGGCAGGTAACGCCTATCAAGGGCGGCTGGTAAGGCTCGGGCATGCGTTCGCCGGCTTCATAGATAATATTGAAGCCGACTTCATCAGGAATCTCTATCGTTCGCTCCCAATCTTCGTCTTCCAGGTGGAAGTTCCCATTGGCGCCTTTTTCGATGAGCACGTTGTTCAGGCGGACCTTGTGATCCTTGAATATGACGAACTTAACCAGGTCGTCCAGCTGGCGATTTCCACGAAAGAAATCCATCTCTGACTTCATATCCGGATAGCCGAAAGTGTTCTCGCCATCGACATATTCGGATCGGAGGTCCACAACATCCGGTCCAAATACCGCTTCGTTGAGTACAACGATCAGCTGATCACGCTGCTCCCGGGTACATACAATGTAGGTTTTCTTTTGTCGCAGAAAGTGGTTGTAATAGATTGGGAACTCCAGCTCAGCAACGGAGATGCCCTTCTCTACATGAAAGAAGCTGTTGGGCAAAACGAAGATCTGCGGAGTGCTGCGCGGCAGCATCATCGTATCCTTGATTGTCTCGGGGGGGGAGCCAAACTGGACATAACCCACAGAGGTCTCGACAAGGTATCCGCCCCTGGGGAGCGTTGTATAGGGAGCGGTCAATTCTACACGGCTGAGCGCCATAGACGATGATTCCGAGCGGCATTTTGCGGCCCGACCCTCTTCGATCAAGGAGATTCAGCGGCGTTGCCATAAAAGACGCCCGGATTCGGGCGGTTTTTGGCGGTTGAATTTGTGAGAAACATGCAGCTCCGCATAGAAATAGGACCGCTCTGGAAGAAGGCGCTGATTCTTACTGCATTCTCTTTGCAGGGAATTCTGGCCTGGACCAGCTGTGGAGGTCCCCAGCGCGATGGCCGAATCCAGTCAGTAGTCAGTCCCGCAGCCTTGCACGTCCACGAGCTGTCGATCAACTATCGTCAAATCGCCAGCGGCGTTCGCGAATTTCCCTTACAGGAGGCCGCCGGACACCGCCATGTAGTACGGCTGACCGAAGACGAGGCCGCCGTACTCCTGACCGGGACGCCAGTCATTCTGGAAAGCAGCGAGGAGCAATTCCACAAGCATGCAGTCACATTGCAGCTATTTGGCGAATGAGACTGGAGCCGCCGCCCGGCTGCTCAATTCAAATGTCTTGAGAGAAAGCTCTTCAGTTGCGCCTTTGGCATCAGACCGGTGACGCGATCCACAGGCTGTCCGTCCTTGAACAGAACCAGCGTAGGCAGGTGAGTGATTCGCTGCTGCTGCGCAATCATCTGATTTTCGTCGACATTCACCTTGGCGAAGCTAACTTCCGGAACCTCGTTGGAGAGTTCTTCGACGATAGGCGCTACCATGCGGCAGGGAGCGCACCACTCTGCCCAAAAGTCGACAAGTACCAATCCCGGTCCTACGTCCATTGGAAAAGTTTGATCAGTGACTGTTTTGACTGACATCGTTTGCTCCCGTCGTTGTCCTGTATGCGCCGTGCAACCACATTGGGGCTGCCGCCAGCCAGGCCCAATCGAAAGTAGGCCAAAATGCCGTCAAGCGTCACGGACTTTTCTTTTTCTTGCCGCTTTTTTCAGCCATGATCGACTCAATCTTCTCGCTAATAGAATCCAGCGAAGTAGTGACTCTGGCCACCTCATCGCGCTGCCCGGTGAAAGTATAAATCCTCTTTTGCATTTCGAAAATCTTACGGATGACCGCCAGATCGCTAACCTCTTTGGTTGATAGCTCGTACTTGCTTCGATACTCCTGCGCAGCGTTCTGGCTTGCCTCCAGAATAAAATCCATCAAGTCGCGCAGCGGCTCAAAATCGGGATCATTTGGATCGCGCGTCCGCTCGTACTTTTTGTAGTCCATCAAATTACGCGCCAGCGTAACCAGCTTGAGCTGCAGGTCCGGGAAGTACCAGCGCCATTTGGAGGTCTCGCCCATTGCCTGGCGTACATTTTCGATTGCCTGGCGAAATCCGCGCACCAGCCGCACTCGTTGCGGATAGCTCAATTCCGATATCCCTTCGAGCTTCTCGCTATTCTCAGTCAGTCCGCTATCGAGGTCCTCGCCGACCAGCTTGCACAGCTCGCCAAGCCTCGCTCCAATTTCCTTGCGAGCCTCATTCAAATAGCTATCGTTCTTTATACTCTGGATTTCCTGACTGAGGCGCGACATCAAAACCAGAGTGTTGGAGCGCTGCAGCGAGAGAATTGCGGTCCGGACTTGAACATAGGAATCCAGGCGCGGATTCTTGCGCGCAACAGCCTTCAGCGTTGCCGCCTCCTTCTTGACATCTTCCGAGAAATTACGATAGCCGCGGACCTTCTCGTTGAAGAGGTTCTTCTGGTCTTTGCTGACCGCCATGCCAGAGGTAACTGCGGGGCCAAAAAATTCCTGACAAGCGGAAATCAGGGTGCGCTCTGGGAGCCCTGAGGCCAGCTGGCCGCATCGGGGCGCGGGTTGCGCCTGGAGGAATGTTCATGGGCAGCATTGGATGGACTGAGATTGCTGTAATCCTCGTACTGGCATTGCTTTTGTTTGGCGGTCGAAAGATTCCGCAGCTCGCCAAGGATCTGGGCAGCGGCATCCGTGAGTTCAAGGATTCTCTAAGCGGCGCTTCCAGCTCAAACGCCGATGCCCCGCCGGCCCGCCAGCAAATCAGTGATTCGCGCGACCTGGATGAGCCTGCGCCAAGACCGCGCGCCAAGAAGCAGGCTGCCCGTCGCAAACGCGCCTGAAATCTCCTTCGGCTCCTGCTCCAATGGCCCGGCCTACACGAGGCAGCAAGACCTCCGCTCCCGCCGCCCGCCGGGCGCAAACTCCTATCTATCGACCTTCTGATTCTGCTACGCTACAATCCGTCAGCGCGAGCGAAGCTGCCGAACTGGAAGCCGAGGATGAGGAAACAGATCCTCGCGAACGCTACATGACTCTTGGCGACCACCTGGAGGAACTGCGCCGCCGTCTTTTCTGGATACTGGGGATCGTTCTGGGACTCACAGTGGTTGCTCTGGTATTCAGTCCCGAATTGCACTCCTTCCTGATAGCGCCTTATAAGGCGGTAAGCCACGAACCCTTGATCCGGCAAAATGCCTACGGGCCGATGATGATGCTATTTATGATCAGTCTGGGCGCTGCACTGACCGTAAGTTTACCGATCTGCGCTGCAATACTATGGGGCTTCGTCACGCCGGCGGTCTCGACTCGCGCCGCGCGACTCGGACATGTGATTGTTTTTTCATCTGCCGCGTTGTTCTGGGCGGGTCTGATATTTGCCTGGTATTACATTGCGCCGCTTTCGATGCGCTTTCTATATATGCAGATGGAGCTGGACAGCGTTTCTAACATGCAACCGATCGAAACGTATTACAATTTCCTGTTCCTGATTCTGGCAGGCACCGGGGCCGCATTTGAGTTGCCGCTGGTGCTCATCCTGCTTGGCGCGGTCGGCATCGTTCCATTCTCAGTACATCGTCGCTACTGGCGGCATATCATTGTAGTCATCTTTGTACTCTCGGCTGTCATTACTCCGCCTGAGTGGACCAGTCAAGTGGCCGTAGGCGCTGTACTGCTGGCAATGTACGCCATATCGCTGGCCATTATCTGGACCATCGAGCGAATCCGCGGCAAACGAAATCTTGCTGAATCTTGATGCAGATTCCTTACGAGCTCAGGCCAGCTTTTCCTTCTTCGGTTCTTTGCTGCGCACGCCTTCTTTCTTGAGCGCCAGCACTGGCTGATCGTTGTTTTCAATAACGCCAGGCGTAATAACAACTTCTTCCACATCGCTACGCGACGGGATCGAATACATCAACTCCATCATGATGTGCTCGATAATGCTGCGCAGACCTCTGGCGCCGGCCTCCCGCTGAATAGCCAGCTCGGCAATCCGAGTAATAGCTTCATCTGTGAATTTCAGGCGCACGCCCTCAATTTCAAAAAGCTTTTGGTACTGTCGAAACAGAGAATTCCGCGGCTCCGAAAAAATTCGCTTCAGCGTCTCCACATCAAGGTCATTGAGCGTAGCCAGAATTGGCAGACGTCCGACGAACTCCGGGATCAAGCCATACTTCATCAGGTCGTCGGGAATTACATGCTGCAGCGTCTCGCCGCGATTGCGTGCAGCAGCCAGAGCGCCCTTCTTACGATCGAAACCGATTTCGCGCCTGCCCATACGATTTTCGATAATCTTATCAAGTCCGACAAAAGCGCCGCCGCAGATGAATAGAATGTTCCTGGTATCAAGCGAGATGAAGTCCTGATGCGGGTGCTTGCGTCCGCCCTGCGGCGGCACATTGGCCACAGTTCCCTCAATGATCTTCAGCAGGGCCTGCTGCACTCCTTCCCCGCTCACATCGCGCGTGATGGATGGATTGTCGCCTTTGCGCGAAATCTTATCGATTTCGTCGATGTAGATGATGCCGATCTCAGCGCGCTTGATATCGTTGTCCGCATTCTGAATCAATCGCAGCAGGATATTCTCTACATCCTCGCCGACGTAGCCGGCTTCGGTGAGGGCCGTCGCATCTACAATTGCGAATGGGACCTTGAGCAAACGCGCCAGGGTCTGCGCCAGCAGGGTCTTGCCTGAGCCGGTAGGCCCGATCAGCAGGATATTGGATTTATCCAGCTCGATGTCGCCCTTCTTCTGGTTCTGATTGATGCGCTTGTAGTGATTGTAGACGGCGACCGCCAGAGCCTTCTTGGCGCTATCCTGACCGATCACATACTGATCAAGAATTGTCTTGATCTCAGCCGGCTTGGGCAATTCGCCCTGAAGGACTCCGCCTTGCTCTTGTTCGCCCTCTTCGGCAATGATCTCGTTGCACAACTCAATGCATTCATCGCAAATATAGACGCCGGGACCTGCGACCAGACGGCGAACGGCGTCCTGTTCCTTTCCACAAAAGGAGCAATGGAGCTTTTCCCGGTCCCCGCTCTTCTTCTTTACGCCCATAATTTGCTCTTCGCCCTGAAGCTCAGCCGCGCGCCTGTGGCTCGATTACTGTATCAATGATCCCGTACTCTCGAGCTTCCTCGGCGGACATATAGAATACTCGATCAATGTCCTTTTCAATCTGCTCCAGCGGCTTGGTTGTGTGTGCCGCATAGATACGATTGAGCTTGTCTTTCATCTTTAGAATTTCGCGCGCCTGGATCTCGATGTCTCGCGATTGACCTTGCACACCGCCAATTGGCTGATGCAGCATCACACGCGCATTGGGCAGCGCTGAGCGTTTGCCGCGCGCGCCGGCAGCCAGCAATACGGACGCGAGACTGGCCGCCTGACCGATGCAGATCGTTCGCACGTCGGGACGAATGTACTGAATGGTATCATAGATAGCCAGACCATCGGTGATATAGCCGCCAGGACTATTGATGTAGAGGTAGATATCCTTCTCGGGATCCTCTGCTTCCAGGAATAGCAATTGGGCGATAATCAAATTAGCGTATACGTCATCAATCGGATAGCCCAGAAAAATAATCCGATCTTTCAGCAAGCGAGAATAGACGTCATACTGGCGCTCGCCGCGGGCAGTTTGCTCGTGAACAACAGGCATAATTGGCATTCGAGTTTCTCCGGCTACCGGGTGCGCCTGGATATCCGGTCCGGGGACCGGAAAGCCTGGGTCGCTATTCCAGGAAAACAGAACTCCGGGACTCTGTCAACCAAGCCTGGCGCGCGGCCGGAAAGCGGCGGGACCGAGTAGGTCAGCGGCTGCTGCTCTGAGAACGAGCGCGCAATAGGCCCTGCTCGCGCAGGGCGCTCAAACTGACAGAGGCGCCCTTCTTGACCTCGCCATTGTCATAGAGCCAGTTCATAGCGCGCCAGAAGAGGAGCCTTCCTTGCACTTCTTCACGAAGTTTTTCATTTTGAAGCAACTGCGGCAGCTGGCCTTCGGGGAGGAAGGCGCCGTAGCGGTCCCGAATTTCCCGGTCAACGTCGTCCTGGGCGACCTCAATGGATTCCTCGCGGGTTAGCTCACGAAGGGCCAGACGCTCGCGCACCGTCTTTTCCGCCGACTTGCGAAGATCCTCGACAAAGGGGGACTCCTCCTGGCCAGCCAGACGGGCAATTTCGGCAGAACTCAGGTCCTTATTGCCCAGCCGGTCGCGGATCTGATCCAGACGGTGGTCAAGCTCCTGCTCAATCAAAGTCGGCGGCAGGGGGAACTTTGTATTCTCCACCACCTGATCCAGCATTGCTTGCATGCTGCGCTGCTTGAGGGCTTCCCGTGCTTCGGCAGTAAGGCTTTCCCGCAGCCTGGCGCGCAATTCGCTCAGATCATTGAATTCGCCAATGTCGCGTGCTAAATCGTCGTTCAGTTCCGGGAGTTCGATTTGCTGCAGGGCGTTTAGACTGACGCTAACCTGTAGAAGACGACCGGCAAAGCGCTCGTCGGCAAAGCCCTCCTCGATGGAGATTTCGAACTGGCGCTCTTCGCCAGCCTTCATTCCCAGAATCCCCTCATCCACTCCCGGCAGCGTATTGGCGCCGCCCAGTCGGGCATGCAGCTCCTTGTTCTGGTAGAGAGTCTTGCCGCCATGGCTAACATCGATGCTGATCGTTGCGAAATCCTCAAGCCGCGCTTCGCCCTCGAAGCTAACCAGCGCGCCGCGCTCCTGACGCAAGCGCTCCAGCTCTTCGGCGACGTCGCTGTCCTGGGCCTCTGCCTGATCCTCGACGACTTTCAATTTCTTGTACTTGCCGAGCTTGATCTTTGGCATGCAATCATAGGCGCCACGATAAGCCGCGCCCTTCTGCCGATCAAAACTCTCCAGCTCAAAGCGCGGTACGCTGATTGGCGCCGGATCAAGTTTTTCAAATACCTGTTGAAAAGCGCCGGCAATCAGCTCACGCGCCGCCTCCTCGGCCACTGAGTCGCCCAGCTGACGTTCGACCATTTCCAGCGGCGCCTTGCCAGCGCGAAAGCCGGGCAGTTTCATCTTTGCCTGGGCCTTGCGATAGGCGGAGCGAAATGCTTCCTGAACCTCGGCCGGAGTATTCTTGATGGAGAGCTCAACCGAGACGTCGCTGAGCTTTTTGGTTTTAAAGTCCATTCAGGTTCTTTTACAGCAACTGCGCGCGGACGCGCAGGAGAGAGATGAGCGGGAAACGGGACTTGAACCCGCGACCCCCTCCTTGGCAAGGAGGTGCTCTACCACTGAGCTATTCCCGCAATTTGTCTGTGCGAGCGAAGGGACTTGAACCCCCACACCTTTCGGCACCAGAACCTAAATCTGGCGTGTCTACCAATTCCACCACGCTCGCGTGGCTCTTGTTCCGCCAGACAGGCAGTACTGGTTTTTGAGAGCGGCCATTGCGTCAATCGCAATCCGGACCGATGCCGCACCGTTCGCAATCCTGCGCCTGCCAGCGGCGACGAGGTCGCTTGCAGCAACCTCGCCGCGCTAACTGGGCGAGCGATGGGGATTGAACCCACGACATCCAGAGCCACAATCTGGCGCTCTACCACTGAGCTACGCCCGCCGAAACCTGCGTGCGCCAGGAGGGAGTCGAACCCCCGACCCGCTGCTTAGAAGGCAGCTGCTCTATCCAACTGAGCTACTGGCACAACCTTCGGGATGATTGGATTTGAACCAACGACCCTCTGCTCCCAAAGCAGATGCGCTACCCCTGCGCTACATCCCGTAAACGCCTTGCCGGCGCCCACCGGACGCGTTGTACCACGTGACCTCCGCTGGTCGAGCCGGCGCAAACGCCTTGCCAGTCGATATCCGGTAAAGCGGCTTGGAGTCCAGCAAAAATGCCGCAGCGGGCATGGATCAGAAGGCGCCCTGGCGCCGATAACAAATGTATGGCTCGCTCTGCTCTCTGGGAAAGCCTGCGGCCCAGACAATCGGACGCAGAGCGCGAAATGCTTGATCGTCTTGGCGCCTGTCCGGCCTTCGAGGAACTCCCCGATCGCGCCCTGCGCGTCGTCCGTGATCTCTGTCACGTGCGCCACTACAAGCAGGATGAACATGTTTTTCGGCGCGGCGAACCGGCCGTTGGCATGTACATCGTTCTGGAAGGGGAAGTCGAAATCTATCGCCTGGAAGGCGAATTCCGCAGAACCTTTGGCCTTCTGCAGCCAGGCGACTTTTTTGGCGAGCTGGGCTTGCTGGAGGAATCGCCGCGTACTGCCTCCGCCCGTTGCCTGGGCTATACACGCTTGCTCGGGTTTTTTCGCCCTGACTTATTGAGTCTGGTAACGCGCAAACCGCGTATGGGCGCAGCGCTTACGCTCAACATTGCACGACTGACCGCCCGACGACTGATCCATACCAATCAGGAATTGGAAGAGATGCAGATACGACTGCGCACAGCCGGACTGGACGAGGCAGAACACGATCCCTACGGCGGCGGCCTGGATCCGGATTGAATTAATGCGCAGTGAAAGCAGTCATCTGCCGGTCCAGATTGGTTTTCTGGCGTTGGTCGCCGCCTTCGCTGCAGTCATGGCTGCTGGCGCTGCGGCGCTGGCGCTGCCCATTGCCATCGCTTTCCTGGCGGCGCTGGCCCTGAACCCGGCGGTCGACTTTCTGGAAGGCGCCGGTCTGCCCAGGATGGTCTCTGCCACCGTCGTCTTCCTCGCATTTCTGCTGGTCACAGGCGTAGCTGTTTACCTGGGCGGCGGCGCCCTGGTGGATCAGATCCAGGAGTTGAGCGCCAACAAAGAACAGCTGCAGCAACGAACGCTGCTTGGACTGAGCAATCTGCGTTCCGCGCTCGCGGACACCCTGCCGGCCAGCGTCGTTCAGGAACACCTCGACCCGCAGAAAAATCTGGAGCGCATCGAGTCGGCCCTCGGCGATATGCGACCCGCTGATCTTTCCTTTCTTGGCGAAGCCGTAACTTACATCATCATTACGCCAATGATTGCCTTCATTCTGCTCCTGCAAGGCCAGGTCATCTATCGCAGCCTGCTCTCTCTGGCCCCCAATCGCTATTTTGAAATGACCCTGTTGCTGGTGAATAACATTCGCCGCCAGATTGTCGCCTACATCAAAGGCCTTGGCATCCAATGGTTGATCATGGCTTCCATTGCAGCGCCTGGATTCATGTTTGTTGGATTGCCGTATGGTCCGCTGGTCGGCGTGCTGGTAGCCACCACCAATATTGTTCCTTACATAGGCCCTGGCATGGGCGCGGCCACCGCGCTGGCCGTTGCGTTGATGGAGCCAGGCGGACATCTAATCCTGCCGGCGCTCGCTGTAGTTGGAGTAGCGCAACTCGTCGACAATGTCTTCACCCAACCAGTGGTGCTGGCCGGCTCCGTTCAGGTGCATCCAATCATTGCCATTCTGGCCGTGATTACCATGCAGCAGTGGTTTGGGATGGCCGGTATGGTCGTGGCCATTCCGCTGGCCAGCATTCTGGTAGCGTCTATACAGATCATCTACCGACAGCTAAAAGCCTTTGGCGCTCTTTGAATTCGACCCCTGGTGCGCAGCGCCTAGAAGGCGCCGCCGCGCGTTCGAAGCTGTGGCAATTCGCGAAAGAGAAACTGCTTGTAGTCGTCGTGAACCTGCACGATAAACTGTAGCGAGGAGCAGAACCGTACCAGCGTGCGAACAAAAGCGTAACGCTCCGGGGAGACCAATTGACCCTCGGAGTCTTTTTGTTCGGCCAGCAAAATACGTATCTTTCCGATGAACAAGGACCGCACGCGCTGATCATAGCCGCTATTGCTGTAGCGATAGGGTGCCAGTTCGTTGATAAAGCCCTGCGCGTACCTGTAAAACTCCTCGACGTTTGTCTCCAGCTTTCGCTGTTCCTGCGGCGAAAATGTACTCAAATAATTCCGTAGAAGTGTGAGCGCCGCCGCCTGGTCGGCGCTGCCAGTCCGCTCGCGGGCCAGACGATAGAAGTCCGATTGCATGCTTTCTTCAATGAAAGCGCGCCAACCATCAACGCTGGTTTCTACGGTGTTAAGCTGTTCTACACTTGCCGCCATTGGAGCTGGCCCGGGAAAGGCGAATGTGGTCAGCTAAGTCGCCGGCCGTCCAGGCAGTCGACCGGATTTTACTTTACCGCGTCCGCCTGGCTTTCAGTCTCTTGCTCCCGGCGGCCGACCATCGATGGCAATCGCCGAAGAGGAAACCCATGCCAGAAGAAGCGCTCATCACCGAAATTCGTGCCCGCGAGATTCTCGATTCGCGAGGCAACCCCACCGTCGAAGTCGATGTCATTGTCGAGGATGGCTTTCTTGGCCGGGCTGCGGTGCCGTCCGGCGCCTCCACCGGCGAACATGAGGCCCTGGAAATGCGCGACGGCGACAAATCGCGCTACCTGGGCAAAGGAGTGCGCAAAGCGGTTGAGAACATCCAGAAAACCATCGCCCCTGCATTGACTGGCAAGAACGCTCTGCGCCAGCGCGAAAACGACCTGTACATGATCGCCATGGATGGGACGCCCAACAAGGGCCGGCTTGGCGCCAATGCCGTCCTCGGCGTCAGTCTGGCGATGGCAAAAGCGGCTGCGCTTGCTTCCGGGCTGCCGCTTTACCGCTATCTGGGAGGCGCCAACGCTTACCGCCTTCCCGTTCCAATGATGAACATCATCAATGGCGGCGCCCATGCCGACAACAATGTGGACTTTCAAGAGTCGATGATCCTGCCAACAGGCTTCGATACCTTTCGCGAGGCGCTGCGCGCAGGCGTAGAGGTCTTTCACGCTCTTAAGGCGATCCTCCACGATCGCGGCATGGTCACCTCTGTGGGCGACGAAGGCGGCTTTGCACCCAATCTGAAGTCAAACGAAGAGGCGCTCGATGTAATTCTTCAAGCAATTGAAAAGGCCGGCTATCGACCCGGGGAACAGATCATGCTGGGAATGGATGTTGCCAGTTCTGAGTTTTACGATAAGGGGCGCAAAGTTTACAAACTGGCCGCTGACGGGGTGGAACGAGATGCAGCCGGCATGATCGACTTTTACGCCGGCCTGATCAAAAAGTACCCGATTTTGAGTATCGAAGACGGCCTCGACGAGAACGACTGGGATGGCTGGAAGCTCTTGACCGAACGCCTTACTGGAAAGGTTCAACTGGTCGGGGACGACCTGCTGGTCACCAACACCAAGCGGCTCTCTCAGGCCATCGAGCGCGGGATTGCCAATTCTATCCTGGTAAAGGTCAATCAAATCGGGAGTTTGACCGAAACTTTAGAAGCGGTGCAGATGGCCCAACAGGCTCGCTACACGGCGGTGATCAGCCATCGATCGGGGGAAACCGAGGATGCTACAATTTCCCATATCGCCGTGGCAACGAACGCAGGCCAGATTAAGACCGGTTCGCTCTCCAGAACGGACCGCGTTGCAAAATACAATGAGCTGCTGCGGATTGAAGAGGATCTAGGCCCTGAGGCTCGCTTTCCGGGCCGCTCCGCCTTTTACAATTTGCAATGAGAAGCCTCCGCCGCGTTTACCTCTCACTTACAATCGGGCTGAGCGTGGCGGGCTATGCCCTTGCCTTCGGCGATGCCGGACTCCTGGTGCAACGCGACCTGCACCAGGATCTGGCGGCGGTGGAAGGCCAGATTGATTCTCTGAAACGCGAGAATGCAGCGCTCAACGAGCGCTTGGCTTCTTTTCAGGAGCGCACGCCGGATGAATCGCGCAACGCAGCGCAGCCATCGCGAGCCGTTATATTGAAATTTGAATCCGCAGCCTCCCAGAATCGGCAAGCGCAGAATCAGGGACTGAGCCTGACTGAGGCCAGGGCGCTCTATCTAACCGGGATGTTCTGCCTGATCATATTCGGCTACTACCTGCTGCGCCGACTGGACAGCGGCCGCGACAATCCCGGCGTGATTTGAAAAGGCCGCGCCTGCAGCGACTGCTCTTGACGCCGGGCCGCTGCCCGCCTATCCTACCGCAATGAGCCAAACGGAAACCCCGCAACCCTTTCAGTCGGTGGCCATGCGCATCGACCAGACATTACTGGAGCAGCGCAAGGTATATCTCTGGGGCCAGGTAGATGACGACTCTGCGCGTCATATCGTTGAACGCCTGCTCTACCTTGAGGCTCGCGATCCTGGCAAAGACATCACGCTCTATATCAACAGCCCGGGCGGCGTAATTACATCGGGTATGGCAATTTACGATACGATGCAAATGATATCCTCCGATGTCTCTACAGTTTGCATGGGGCTGGCTGCAAGTATGGGCGCCCTGCTATTGTGTGGCGGCAAGAAGGGCAAGCGCTACGCTTGGCCCCATGCCCGCATCATGATCCATCAGCCATTGATTTCTGGACAGATCATTGCACCGGCCGTTGATATCAAGATCCAGGCTGAGGAAATCCGCAAAATACGCGAGGAACTCAATCGCATCATTGCCGCTGCAACGGGCCGTAATCTAGAACAGGTGGAAATGGATACGGACCGCGACTACTATCTGAATGCTCGCGAAGCGCTGGAGTACGGAATCGTAGACGGCGTAACAGAGAGAGTCTGAAGGCGATCGCCTGATTCAGCTGCCGCGCGGCGAGGCCGCGCTCTCAGCGATTACACCGTAGGCCTCCGCCGCGTCAGCTGCTTGAAGGACGCGGCGGCGGATGCCTTCGTCATTGAATTGGCGAGCGATGGCCGCCAGTATCTTGATATGCCTTTCGAACTTCTTCTTGGGCATCAACAAGAGTACTATGATCTGTACCGGCGCTTCATCAACTGCCTGAAATTCCACGCCCTGTCGCAGCACCGCCGCGTAGGCGAGCACATCCGGCACATAGTCAGAGGAGCAATGTGGAATAGCAACGCCAAGGCCAATGCCCGTAGACATCGATTTCTCGCGCTCAAGCAACGATCGCCAGACTTCCGCGCGTTTACCGCCAAAGTCTTCCTCTCCACAGCAGCGATTGAACAGGCGCTCCAGCAGCTCCTGTTTGTTCTCAAAGCGCTCTTCAAGAATGGCGATTCGTTCGGGAGTGATAACTTCGCTCAGATCCATCGGTGTGGCAGCTTCAGGCGCGCGGAGACCTGGGTCATTGTGAGCGTTGCTGGCATTGCGACAAGCAAGAAATCCAGTCCTCAGGACCGGGGTTGAGAAAGCCCTTGCAATGCCGCATGGCTCCAACCGGCAACGGCCAGGGCAATCCATATCGCGGCCGCAGCAAAGCTGGCAAATTCCTCCGGCGTTTCGCCCTGGAAGGTTGCGTAGCCGGCAAGAGCAAGCGGTAGCAACACGCTGGCGATAGTGATCAGCAGCATAATCAAGGCGCCGAGCGCCGACCTGCGAGCCATCCCCGGCCAATAGAGAGCAAGACAGGCCATTGAAGCAATGCTCAGTGCCTGTGCACGATCGCCGAAAGCAGAACTGAAAGCGGCCACAAGCGCAAGCCCTCCCAGCGCTGCGGTGCGAGCGCCGGGAGTATGAAGCAGTACAAAGACGCCAGTGAGGACCAGAGCAAATGGCCCGGCGGCGCCGATGACAGAGAGATGAGGCATTGGCAAGTTTTCGCAACCGCTTAGAGAAATCGCCAGCAAGGCCAATGCCAGGACGCCGACCGGCGATGGCGAATAGCGACTACGGCTGATAGTAAACGCGCCGAATACCGGAGCTGCAGCAAGCGCCCACCATTGGCCGACCGATGGATGAAGCGGCAACAGGAGGCGCAGCCAGAAAACGCCCGACAGCCCAGCAATCGCCAGACCAAGAAGACGGGGTCGACTCTGTTGTCTGAGCGGACCTGAGCTGCGGCCAAGGAGCCTTGGTACTATAGCAATTCCGCCGGCAGCAAGGCCAATAGCCAGGCTCAAAATCCAATCAAACCCGCTGCTGCCCGCGGCGTCAAAGCTGACCAAAAACAGGGCTCCAGGCGGCGCCAGTAGTTGCAGCAAGTAGCGCAGGACAGTCAAGCGGCGCCGGCTTCGCATAGCCATCACCACCAGCGCCGTGGGCTGAGCTCGGCTTTCTTTCGCGCCTCTGCTGCCAGCCGACCCAGCGGAATTGCACTCTCGCAGACGTAGGAACAGAGCGAGCATTCCTCGCAGGACCCCGCATCAAAACTCGGCCCTAGCGGATCGATCAGTCCAATCGGATGGCACTGCGCCGGACAGAGCGTCTCGCAACAATCGCATCCGCTGCAGGCAATGGCCGCAGGCATCGCAGAGGCAACGAATCGCGAATCATAGATGCCGTCTTCACAATAGATTGAAAGGGAGGGCCAAACGTCCGTTCCTCGCATTTCGCCGCGCAGCGGGTCGCATTGCATTGGAATGCTGCCCGAGGGCGCAGCCAGCGAGGACAGTTCCAGACCGTTTGGCAGCCGCGCTGCGAAGGATCGACCATTCTGCGAGAAGACTCCGCACTGTCGCGAGTAGAAAGGTCGACCCTCGAAAAAGTAGTCCAGCATCGCCAGAATTGTCGCGGGTCCAAGGTAGGCAGCGGCGCGATGGCGACGCAGCGCCGCCTCCGGAAGTCTGCGGGAGTAGGCGGCGAGATTGCCAGCTCCTGTCGGCCAGAGTTTCGAGCCGTCCTTGACGAATTGAATTTCCGGAAAAATGCGCCGCAGTTGCTCGACAAGACTGAGAACCTGCGGCGCGCGGAGACTCCAGATTTGTTTCCAGTCAAGGCTGGCGGACGCATCATAGAGCGCGAGAAGCGCAACGCCTCCGTTTGCGCAAACATCGCGCAGCAGTGTGGATAGCTGCAGCCCACGGTAGTAGAGCGCGGGCAGACCGGCGCTGTCCAGCGCCGCCAGGAATTCCGGGGCGCCCATGTTTTCCAACGGCGGCAGGGTCGCCGTTGAAGAAAGCAGCTGACCCTCTACGCTCAAGACAAACTGCTCGCTCTCTCGATCGCATTGAACCACGCCCGGCAGGGGACTTAAGAGCGGAAAGTCTTGAGCAGCGGCCAGTGCATCGCCGGGGCTGACGCGCCGCGGGTATTCGCCCACCGGCGCGAAGTGAAAGCCTGTGAACCTGGCGCCAAACTGAATCTGCAGACGTCCCGGAATTGGGACCGCCGCGGCGCCAAATCGCGCCGCTGAAGGGAAACCAAGTGGATAACTGGCGCCGCGCAGGACGCCGGCCCAGGCAGCGATCACATCAAGCTGTGCGAGCCGGCTTCTTCACGCCGTAGATCTCATCCTTGATCGGAAGTTCTTTTTTCAGATTCTTGATATAGGGCAACAGGTCGCCCATTTCCTGGTAGTCTTCGCAGTTTGGCTGCATGCGACGAGCTACTGTAAAGTACTTGTATAGCTTTTCTTCGCCGGAGCGCTTGGACCATTTCTTCTTGTTGCAGCGAACACGCAAAATGTACTTGTCGTGTTCGGCTTCATACTGCCGCACAACAATGCACTGCGCACAATTTGCGCAATAGACCTTTTCTCCCGCCGCCATCCCGAACTCCTCAGCGCCCGACAATCACTAGGTGCAGGCTATCGCTGCGCCTCCCGGGCTCGAAAATTGGCAGGATTCTGTCCCCCAGGCGAGGCTCAAGGTTTTTTTTTGTCTTTCTCGAAGAAGGTCTGGTGAATGTAGTCCTGAATCGAGGCAATCTCCTCCTCGCTTACGTCTACGTACTGCACGCCTACGGCCTTGCCATTCACGCGAACCACAACGCCTCGGATTTCAACGGTCCGCTGGTCCATACGAAAGCGTATGCGCAATTGATCTCCGGAGTATACCGTTCCTTTGCTCAGCAGCGAAAGGCCCCCGGCGCCAAGGTCGCTCAGCTGACAGGGATAGTATTCGGATTGAGATTCCAGTCGGTACTCGCCGGCCAGATTGACTGTCATTCGCGCTTTCTTTCGCTTTTGCTGGGCTGAATCGCGCATCTTCAGCGAGTCATTAAACATCGATCGTTCGGCGGCCATTGGCACGAAACTGCAGGTCGCCCACGGGCCTGTCAATCCGCCTGCAGCTTCGCCGGCGAGCTTCGGCCGGAGTTGCGCGGGGCTCTCAAACGGTAGGCAAAGCGACGGCAGTCCCCGACCTGCCGGTCGGCCAGAATGCCAGCCGCCAGAGCCTGGTCGGGCGTTTCGCCCCGGGCAATGGAGCTGACAAAGGCTTCAAAATAGGGGTCCAGGCGGTCCGCGAGGCGACAGGCGGGGTGCAAGAACCAACAATCCGCAGGAGCGATACGCTGCAGGCCTCCAGGCAAGCAACCGCCAAACAGGAAGGCTTCAGGTCCGCCCTGCCCCAGCCAGGCTGCGGGAATCAAAGGTGCAAAACCCTGAGGCGTTGCGATGGCTACGGCGCCTTGCACCGACATGCCGTGGCCAAAATAGAGCGCCAGGCGTGAAGCCAGTAGCCGCTCATAGAATTCATGCTCCGATAGCGAGCGCATACATAGCTGGACATCAAAGCGCGACTCAAGCAGTTGCGCACAGCGTTCAGCCTGCCGCTTTGCCTGCGGCAGTGGCGGCTCGCCTCCCGGATTGCAGTAAATGAAAGCAGTGTTGCTGCTTACTCTGGCAGTCAAAGTCGGCAGGGATGTCTCAGGGGACAAACGCAGCACTGGTGAAAGCCCCAGCAGTTCCTGGCCATCCTGAAAAGAGACCCATTCCGGACTGGGGCCGCCTGTCTGGTTACTCAAGTAGCGCAGACCGCGTCCATCGAGACGCAAACGTAGCTCCTGCTCCGTTTCCGGCGGCCAGACTCCGCGCGCCAGCTCTACGAATTGGCCGGCGCCCTGTCGGCCGGCGGCAAACTCAGCGTCCAGCCGCTCAAGCTCAGCGCTTAAATCGGGAAGGCTGCGCTGCGGGCGAATATTGAGGGCCAGCCCGCCATCCACCAGAATGCTTCTGGCCGGACTATCCAGCCAGAGCGGCCAACTTTCCCAGTCTAGCGAGGGCAAAGCAAGCGACGCGTCACGCCGCCCGTGCGATGCTCTCGCTTTCGCGCGACTGACGCAGTTGCTGGAAGGCCTCGACGATCGACCCCAGACCGGCATAGAAAAAGCCTGAAGCATAGATCGCCATGAAGGGAGTCAGCATCCAGAGATCAAATGAGTAGGAAAGCCAGGCGCACGTTGCGCAATAGAGGCCCATGGCCAATTCCAACCAGACCAGATGATCTAGCGGAAGTCGATAGCGCTGCCGCTCCAGAACGCGGTCGGCGCGGCTCTCCAGGCGAAGCTTGGGCGTACGTTTGAACGAGCTCTGCACGCCCAGAATTGCCTCAAACCAGGCGCGAGTCAATTTGACGGCAATACCTGTGCCAATCATCATCAACACCGGCAGCCAAACGATTCGCTGCAGCCAGTCCTTGTGCAGCTCGCGCTGCGAGTAAACGTAGAACACCATCGGCCCCAGCGTACCAACGCTCATGCATGCTGCCACCGCAAACAGCGATACAACCGAAAAGTCCCGCATATGATAGACGCTCCAGCCATCCAGCAGAAGCAACGGGAGGGTCATCAGCATATTGAATATCATCAGCGGGTGTACGGAGTAATTTACCAGGTGCGTCACTGCCTCCGCTTTGATCTTCCAATTCACATCGGAGCGCAGAATTCGCGGAATCAATTTCAGCGCAGTCTGGATGGAACCTTTGCACCAGCGAAACTGCTGCGATTTGAACGCAGCAATGGTCGCCGGCAATTCAGCTGGATTAACGATATCTTTGAAGTAGCGAAAACGCCAGCCAGCCAGTTCAGCCCGGTAAGATAGATCAAAGTCCTCGGTCAGAGTGTCGCCCTGCCAGTTGCCGGCCTCAAGAATACACTCCCGCTTCCAGATGCCGCCAGTGCCATTGAAGTTCATCCACAGATGGTTGCCATTGCGAGCCACCTGCTCGATCATGAAGTGACCATCAATGCCCATCGATTGCGCTTTGGTTAGAATCGAGTAGTCGGCATTGATGTGGCCCCAGCGGGTCTGCACCATTCCAATTCCCTGCTCCTCGAAGTAGGGCATCGTGCGAATCAGAAATTCAGGATTTGGAATGAAGTCAGCATCGAAGATGGCGATGTAGTCGCCGGCCGCCAGCTCAAGGCCATGCTTTAGCGCACCAGCTTTGTGACCCTGGCGATTGGTGCGATGGATATGCACCATATTGTAGCCCAGGTCGCGATAGCCCTGGACGAGGCGGGCGACCTTGTCCGCTGTTTCATCGGTGGAATCGTCGAGGACCTGGATCTCCAGCTTTTCGCGCGGCCACTGCAGGCGCACTGCGGACTCCAACAGACGATCAACAACGTAGTACTCATTGTAGATCGGCAGCTGCAGGGTTACCATCGGCAGTTTGCGCGCCGTGACGCTGGATAGATCGATGGGCGGCCGTTCGGCGCCCGAATCGCAGTACTTGCTGTTGCGGCGATACAGCAAAACCATGACATAGGTATGCACTCCGAAGAAGAAGAGAAGTGCGATATCAAGGCCGTAGAGAACAAAGAGGAGAATGCTGAGAACTTCCATACTCTTCCGCCGCCAGTGTCTATTTGTTCCGCCGGATGCGCACTGCAAGGGCGCCGGCCGTCGGGTGGGGCAGGTTTTTTTGCGGCGCCCCAGGAGTCAAGTTTCTGCAAGGTCGTCGGACGCAGGCGTCGCTGAGCGCTGGGCGACTTCGGGAAGTGGAACACTTCGGCTGGCCATGTCCGCGGGCGTCAGCCAAAGAAAGGTCAGTTGTTGCTTTCTATAGGAGCGCGTTTCCTGTGATCGAATAGACAGCGTCGGACCGGACAGTAGCGGGGGCCGATAGGGCGCAGGCCCATGGACAATGAACCACAGCCACTCCGCGCTGCTTTCCGCCGCATGCAGCAGGTTATAGACCAATCGGTCTACCGCCTCGGATCGGCCTTCACGATCCCAGAAGGAATAGGGCGGGTCCAGGAAAGCAACAATCCGACGCGCGCGCAACATCGGGCCGGCCATGCGACGGAAATCACGGCGGTGAACTTCGATGGGAAATCCTCCCTTTTGAACCATTTCCGCCAGATGCCGCAGGCGGCCGCTATCGACCTCGCAAAGATGGACAGACGCAAATCCGACGCTGGAGGCTTCGACTGCCATTTGACCGCTGCCAGCGCAGAGATCGAAAAAGGAGGTTTCCGGCAATTCGCTCCCAAGTCTTTGTTCCAGAATCTGAAACAGGGCCTCCTTGACCAGACCCAGGGTCAGGTGGCTATTGCCGTGCGCAGCGGGCGGCGCAGGGATGCTTCGGCCGCGAAACTTGCCGCGTAGGACGCGCAGGCGCTGCACTACATCTACTTCCAGCGGGATCGCAGGCGACGCAAGCTGCGCGCCTGGCTTGTATAGAGCAGCGCAACTGCGACGCCAAAGGCGGCCGAGGCGATGATGACCTTGTATAACTCGAAGGTCTCAGTCCAGAACAAGAAATGAACCGCCACTGGCTCCGGGTTTCCGAGGATTATCAGCAGCAATGTCACAACGGACAGAAGCAACAAAGTCAGGCGAACGGGAATCACTGTTAACGCGGCCAATTACAGCTGGGTAACGTTGATGCTACCGCACATCGGACAGACCATGGAACCCTCGCCGGAGTCGTCGAGGCCGGACTCTTCCCAGCGATAGTCGCAGTCCTCGCAGACATAGCTGACTCCCTCGAGGTCCTCATTTTCATCCTCTTCCCAACCCTCAAGCTCATCCTCATCGAGTTCATCGTCGAGATCATCGCCGAACACTAGCATGCAAGCATTGCCTCCCCATCCGTGCAGCTCACGGCCGCACCGAGGCCTGAAAAAAAATCAGGAGCGGTGCGGGCAATAAAAAAAGACGGCGTTCGACAGCGGCGCCCTTCTATTGCGACCAGGGAGGGACTACTTCTCAAGAGTCGGCTTCAGACGCGTCGCAATGTCGCGGACCAGCTCATCCTGGTCGCCCTCGGCCAATTGAGTCGCCATAGAGACGGCGGCCTCGCGCTGATCACGATCGCCAATTGCCGCAAGGGCCAGAATGCTTGCATAACGTACTGCTGCCTGGGGGCTGCTGGAGGAGCTGAGCAGGGCCTGAGCGGAGGGTCCCTTCTCTCCAATGGCGCCAAGCGCAGCGGCGGCGTGGGCAGCGACACGGGCGTCGCCCGCGGATTGCAGCAACTGAATCAAAGTTGGGACCGCTTTCTTCTCGCCGCGGGCGCCAAGCTGCCGGCATGCTTCCATCTGAGTCATTGGATCAGCGGCGCTGAGATCGCTGATATAGTCGTCCGCCGACTTTTCGGCGAAAAGTGGGCTGCTGAGCAGGATGGCGCAGCTGAGCACGAGAACCGGACGCAAAAGTTTCATGGGCCGTCCATAGCGGCTGTACACGATGCCGTCAAACGCAAAAATCAGGAGCCTGAGCGGTGTTTGAAGCCTGGCATCCCGCCATGTTGCACGCGCCGCTGACGCTTGGAGTCTTGCTGCCGGCGGCGGCCGTCTGGCTTCGTCTCAACGCAGCGATCCCCGAGCTTACCGGGCGACGTCTGCTGGCGCTCCTCTGTGTCTTACAGATCATCTTGCTGTATGCCGCCATGGCTGCCGGGGACCGCGATGCAGCGCTCTACGATCCGCAGCCTGGACTACAGGCTCTGGCCCGGCATCGCGAAGTTGGTCAGTGGACTCTGGTGATTGCCATTGCCGCCGGAGTCACGGCAATGCTCCGCTGGAAGGCGTCACCGAGCAACCCCTGGCTGAGCGCCCTGCTCTATCTGCTGCTTCTGGCTGGCGCGGTCTGCATGCTCTACGGCGCGCGTCTTGGAGTCCTGCTTATTCATGACGGCCAGCTTGCCCCGCCGTCGCAGGTGCAAAAGCCCGCTTCAGAATCGCAGCAAGTTCCAGCTCGTGGATCTTATGCAATCCGGCCGCCGGACTTGGATTGGCGTCCCGGGCAACCGCAAGCAGCTCTGCGCCTGCCGGCAATTGCGCCGACAACCGGTCGCGAATGAAAAACCAGGCGCCTTGATTCAGCGGTTCTTCCTGCAGCCACATGTACTCCCTGGTGGGAGAATGCGCACGCAGCGCCTCGGTCATCTCGTCATAGGGATAAGGATAAAGCTGCTCGAGTCGCACCAGGGCAACGTCGTCAACGCCAAGCCGCTGGCGCTCAGAAAGCAGATCGTAGTATACCTTTCCGCTGCAGAAGATCAAGCGGCGAAGGCTGCCGCGTCCAACCATTGGCCGATCGTGCAATACCTCGCGAAAGACACCCAGGGCCAGGTCCTGGAGAGTCGAACTGGCCGCTGGCAGGCGTAACAGGCTCTTCGGCGAAAGCAGGATCAATGGCTTGCGATGCCGCCGCAGCATTTGACGGCGGAGAAGATGAAAGTACTGCGCGGGCGTCGTACAGTTACACACCTGCATATTTTCGCGGGAACACATCTGCAGCAGGCGCTCCGGTCGAGCGCTGGAGTGTTCAGGTCCCTGGCCTTCATAGCCATGAGGTAAGAGCAGTACGATGCCGCTCATTCGACGCCACTTAACCTCCGAGCTTGCAATGAACTGATCGAGCATGATCTGCGCGCCATTCACAAAATCGCCGAATTGCGCCTCCCACAATACCAGGGTTCGCGGGTCAGCAAGCGAATAGCCGTACTCAAAGCCCAGGCAGGCATACTCGGAAAGCGGCGAATTGAGAACCTCAAAAGCCCCCTGATGAGCGGAGATGTGCTGCAGGGGGGTGTACTGCTGTCCGCTGTGAATATCGACCAGAGTAGCGTGACGATGCGAAAAGGTTCCGCGACGCGCGTCCTGTCCAGCGAGGCGAATGGCATATCCGTTTTCCAGAATAGAACCAAAAGCCAGAAGTTCAGCAAAACCCCAATCGATCGGCGACTCGCCACGAGACATAGCGGCGCGGGTCTCCAGCAGTCGAGCTATCTTGGGATGCGGCTGAAATCCGGGCGGTAACTGGACCAGGGCGCGCACGCTGCGCTCCATCTGCTCGGCCAGCAATCGCGTCTGCGGCTCAGAATCGAGCGGCTCCGTGGCAAATTCCGCCCAGCGCCCGCCCATCGTATCGACCTGCATCCGCACGCCTTTGTCTTGCGCCCTCTGGAAGGAGGCTTCCAAACCGCTGCGGCTGCCGTTTTCAATGAATTCCAGATCTTCCGCAGCAACATCGTCATCGCCAGCCAATTTGCTGCGATAGATCTGCACCGTCGTCGGGCGTTGGCGAATCTGGTCGTACATCAGCGGCTGAGTGAAAGCTGGTTCGTCATTCTCATTGTGGCCAAGACGCCGGTAACAGAAGAGATCAATGATTACATCGCGATGGAATCGATGCCGAAACTCGCAGGCTAATGTCACAGCGCGATAGACTGCTTCGGGATCGTCGCCATTGACGTGGAATACGGGAATCTGAAAACCGCGGGCAAGGTCCGTACAGTACTCCGTGGACCTTGAATCGGATGGGGCTGTCGTAAATCCAATTTGATTGTTTACAACCAGGTGAATGGTCCCGCCCACCGAGTAACCGGGCAGGCGCCACAGGTTCAAGCACTCGGCGACAACCCCCTGGCCGATAAAGGAGGCGTCGCCATGGATCATCAAGGGCACGATGCGCGATCGCTCCAGATCTCCCAGAAAAGTTTGACGGGCGCGCACTGAGCCGAGCACGACAGGGTCGACTGCCTCAAGGTGGCTTGGATTGAAGGCCAGACTGAGGTGCACTTCCTTGCCAGCCAAAGTGGTGCGCGTGAATGAATAGCCAAGGTGGTACTTTACGTCGGCGTAATCGATCTGATCTGGATTGTAGCTTTCCTTAAACTCTGCAAAGATCACGCCGGCCGGTTTTTCCAGAATATTTACCAGCACATTGAGTCGGCCGCGGTGGGCCATGCCAATTACCAGCCCTTCTACGTCGTGAGCGCCGGCATCTTCAATGCAGGCGTCCAGGGCCGGAATCAGGCTTTCTGCGCCCTCCAGAGAGAATCGCTTCTTTCCGACAAATTTCATCGCCAGAAACTTTTCAAAGTGCTCCGCCTGAAAAAGCTTCTCGTAGAGGCGCAGTCGAACGGCCAACGGCAGCGCCTGACTGTTTTCAGTAACTTCCATGCGTTCAGCGAGCCACAGTCGCTCCTCATTGCTGCGAATATGCTCATACTCGACGCCAATGCGCGCGCTGTAGGTGCGCTCCAGCTTCTGCAGAATCTGGGCCAGCGTGGCCCGCTCCAGTCCATATAGCGCGCGCTCAAACTTGCGTTCCAGATCGGCCTGCTGGAGGCCGTAGAGCCTCAGTTCCAGTGCGCTTCGATCTGGCAGCCGAAGCCCAAGCGGATCAAGGTCGGCCGCCAGGTGGCCAAATCGACGGTAGGCCTGCACCAGCTCACGGACCGCACCAGAAAGTTCAACAGAGCGGTCTGCTCCGGGATCGGAGCTCAGTCGACCGGCGTTCGCTGCGCCGTCGCTCTCCAGGCTGCGAAAGTAGGCGAGCCATTGTGGACCCACCGAATCTGGATCATCGCAGTATTTTCGATACAGCTCTTCGGCAATTGCTAGGTTTTCCCGGCCAATGTCCACCGTGCCACCGCCTGCAGATGCAAAGTCTGCCAGCAATGAAGAGGGGACTCCGTTCAATTCAGGATCACAAGCCGGAATTCCTATCGCTGCGGATCTTTTGCCAGCCGCTCACAATGAGCTGTGTGCCCTGCAACTGGCAAAGGACGCGCGCCAGATTTCCTCGCGCCGGGCCGGCGCAGGCCTCGCCGTTTGCCAGTTCATAGCGAGCCCCATGCAGGCGGCAGAGAATGAAGCCGGCCGGATCGAGAAAACGGCCATCGCCAAAGTCCATTGGCGCCTGAATATGAGTGCAGCGATTGAAGTAGCCAACCACGCGCCGCTCATCGAGGCGATAGAAGAAGGCTTCGTCTTCCCTGTCGCCGTTGGGCGGATCCGGCAGCGGCAACAACAGCGCCAGCTCGGAACCAGCGATCAGGCCAGCGGCTTCAAAGACCAGTTCGGGATCGTAGCGATGCTGATCGCCAAATTGATTTCGCCAGCCGCTGCTGGTGCGAAGCGCTCCTTCCGCCTGCCACTCGCTCAACGGCATCCCTGTCCAATTTCTTCCAACCGACCGGTCATCGCCTGGTCGTCGCGCATTGCCTCGGCAACGCGTTCCAGCCGCAACTCACTGTCGGCGCCCGGCGTTCCGGGATTCTGCTGACGACGCAGTATCGTCCAGCCGCCATCATTGAGTTCGCCGCCCGCGGGGGCTGGCCGGAAGCATCGTGGGAATTGCACTGCGGCGCTTACCGATCCGCTTTCCGCGTTGATGGCCAGCACCCCCTCAACGACTCGCAGATAAAGCGTGCGGGAATCCGCGGACCAACCCACTTCTGGGGGACCGATTGCGGAGGGCAGCTCAATGCGAGCGGTCGCCTCTGGCCGCAGGCCAGCCAGTGAAAAGAAGCGAATTTCCAGCGCCAGAGGAGCGCCGGCGACCAGCACGGCCACAGCAAGCCGCTTGCTGTCGAGATCAGGAAAGGCTGCAAGAACTTCGCCGCCCGCCACTGGCAGCCGCCGCGTTGCGCCGTTGTCCGTGGCGACCAGCAACGCCGCGTTTGCGCCCGCGCCGATATCATTGCCTTCGCCGGCCACCATGACAGCTTCATGGCCAGCAGCATAGATCGAACCGGAAAGGATCCAACCATCAAATCGCGTCAACCGACGCGAGGAGACTAGCTGATCGCCGCGAAGCTCATGAATCAGGAGCTCAGTCGAGACGTTGCGCGTTATTTGATTCTGATTCAAGGGATTCCAGGACATGCGGCTTTCAAATGCCAGCCGCGCTTCAAGTGCGCGTTGCGGTCCAAGCCAGGAGATTGGCAGCCAGCTTTCGCCGGGCGCGTAAAATAGCGACTTACAGGCCCCGACAGAAAAGCTGACTGCGAGTATCATAAGCGCCGAGCGGTAGCCTCGCCTCATCGTTTGACTCCAGGACAAAAAAAGACCGGCGACGATCGCCGGTCTTTCCATTTACTGCAAGACTGCAGTAGAAATCAATAGTAATGCCGCTTGGAAGCGCCGTGGCTATCGCTGGCGCGCATCAGCACGGTGTAGTAGTTGCTCCAGCGGTAGTGGGTGCGCGTGCAGGTAGACAGCCAGAGAAAACCACAGGAGTAACTCTCTTTGAAGGTTCCGCCGCCCAGCGGGCAGGAACGATCCACGGTATTCACCTGATTTACACTGCAGAGGCTATGGTTAGCCAGAACGCCATCGTCGCGGCCGGGCAGCAGCGGGCTGGTAACATTCAGGTAGTCAGATCCCTCGCCGCTGGTGGTGTCCAGGGCCTGGCCGCCCGTACGGTTATGGTCCCAGCTGCGCGCGCCGCCGGTGCTCACACTCTGGTCCAATTGACCGCCCAGCGTATCAAATCCAAGCCAGGCCAGGTAGCTGGTGGAGAAGTCGGCAAGCTCCGATCCGCCTGCGGCGCTGGCCATCAGGCGAATGTCAAGGATGCTCAGTCCGGACGAACCGGCTGCATACAGATAGTATGCCATCACCAGACCGCCTGTGGAGTGGGTGAAAATTTTGCAGCTGTTGCCATTGCGGCAGAAAACATTCAGCGCGTCGTTGAGCTGCTTCTGAGCGCCGCAGCTTTGCCAGCTGTATGCGCCGCCATTCTGCGTACCATCAAAACCGATGTAGCGGATATTTGATATTCCGCTGACCACGCCGCCCCAGTAGTTTTTGTAGTCGGTCTGTCCGCTGGCGGTGCTGGTCAAAGCCTGGCAGTGGTTATCGCCAGAACGTCCATGGAGAAACAGGTTATAGGTGGCGGCTTGAACAGCCGATGCACCCATGAGAAAGAAGCCGCTGATTACGGCGCTCAATAGAAGCTTACGCATTTTACACTCCTGTATTGCGATTTTTTTTTATAGGTCAACTTTCGGCCCTTGCCTGCCGATCTGCAACCGCTTTTTTGAGAGCGGTAGGCGGCAGTCCCGGACCGAAAACTCGCCCCGGGACCCTTCGTCAATTATCCGTCCTGCAAATGTTCTTCTAGAAGACGAATATGCTCGCGTTTTTCCTCTGAGTCCCATTCACGATTGTGAAATTGGTCTGCGCTGTAGGACTGTGTGGTTGTCGGGCCGGGCCACGGCAGCAGGTATTCCCAGATTGGCTCGCGGTGCTCGCCTGAAATCGAGCGCCCATCGATTCGCGATTGCCTGATTTGCGCTGGCGTAACCGGCGAATTGTTGCGCTTACCACGTAGCTCGCGCAGGACAAACGGTCCCTGGGCATCCTGGTCGCGCAGAACTTTTCCAAAAAATACCAATTCTACATTCTGGGTTCCAGCACTGAGTTCGCCCTCCCAGTAGGCGCTGGCCAGCAGGCGCCCTTCGCCGCCCGATTCCTGTAGATTTGCCTCGACCTCATAGTATCCCGGTTTGCTGACTCGCACCGGAATCGTAAACACCAGGTCGCCATTGCGCACCTGATCGCGGATGCCCTGCTGGAATTCCGCCCCTGGCTGAGGCGTGCTGAACCAGGCAGCGCGTTGGGCATGATCCTGGCCGCCTACGCGCATCTTCGCTTCGACGTACATGTCGCCCCAGTCCTGCAGTGTCGGCCGCACGGTGATGGTGTAAATGCGATCGCCGGCCTTTTCATCGCCGTTGGCGCCATCATCTGCCGCCGAAACCACGGGGAGGCTGGGATAAGTCTTATTGTGCAGCGTCCGGAAGACCTGCGTTTGCAACGAATCAATGGGAAGCTTCTCGCCTTTCTGGTTCTGACAGCTTAGAAAAAGGTGAAAATCATTGCGTCCCACAGAAATGCTGCGTTCCGGACTGAAGCTGCATTGGATATCGCTGAACTGAGCCTGCTCTTCGCAATTGGGAATACCGTCCGCACCCTGGCTGCAGTTGCGCGCCGGACGCAGCACGACATTGACCGCCGGACGCTCAGCATTGTAAGGATCCAGCAGATCGACCTGACCTTGCGAAAGCGGGCGCGTGAAAGGCGGGTACTTTGCCCAGCGCACATAACGATCGAGTCGCTCCTGCGGATCATTGGCCTCGATGCCAAGGGCTTCATCGGCGGATCCGCCGGAACCGTCGGGCGCAGTCCGTTCGCCCATCATCCTTCCGTCCTCGCTTTCGCTTCGATCCGCATTGCGAATCATAAAAAAGAGCACAACCAACAATACCACCGCGAGGGCGCCGCCGATGGCAAGGAGCAGCTTTCGATTTTGCATGCGCCGAGGACTTGATGCCGCGCTTTTGCTGACAAGTGGAAATCAGCGGCTTTTGAGGCGGCGGCGTGCAGCGACCTTCTTTTTGGAAGGCTTCGTCGCTTTGCGCGTCGTAATTTTCTTTTTGCGGCCTGCCTCAGGGGCGGGCTTACGCACTCTGGCCGACCTCTTCCGGCCTGCAGCCGCGCCGGCTATCTCCGGGCCTGCCAACGGGGCCAGGCTCTCGGCCGGCGGAGTTCCGCCCCCGGAGGCCGGATCAATGTTCCCCTGGTTTCCTGCGCCGCGTCGGATTCGGCGGATGGGTCCGCTATGGCGCGGTCCAAATCGATCGAGAAGTCGTAAGCGCTTCATCTTGTTTTGCAGGGTAGAACGTTTGATCTGCAAAGCGGCGGCGGCATGGGATATGTTGTGCCCATGATTTTCGAGAGCGGACTGGATGGCTACGGCTTCCAGATCATCTATTACAGCTTCGAGGCCATCGCCGCCCTCCAGCCGGGAGAGCAGTTCTTCGCGCACGCCGCCATCACTCGCGTCCTGAAACAGATAGAGGTAGCCCTGGACGCGGCCATCCTGCTCCAGGTTGAAGATACGCGCCAGCACGGAAAGTTCCGGAAGTGCAGCGTGCAAACTATGCGAGTATTTGCGCTCGGGATCGCGCTCAAAGGAACGCGCCAGCAGGTTGCGATTCAGTTCCAGAAAATATTCTTCGGCGAGCCGCAGCGAGCGTCGCAATCGATCCTTGCTGAGTATAATGCGCTCAAATCGCTCATTGTAGAACAGGGCGCGGCCGCCAAGATCTGTGGCGAACATAGCCATGGGCAGGGCTTGCAGCACCATTTCAGCCAGCCACTTCTGCGGAGGCGGAGCGTTGCTGACCGCAGCGTCTGCTTCAGCAGTAGCAGGCGTCGACGGGGGGTCTGAACGGCGTAGACTGGCTACAGCCTGCAGCAGCTGGCGCTCATCCCACAGGGCAATCTGATCCCCGCTCTCGTTTAGCACTGGCATCCCGCCAGCCTTGCGCACTGTCGGGAGCAGTTCATCAGCCAGGGGCGCTTCGACCAATAACTCCGCAGGAACGCGATCCACGCTCTGCCGGGAACGCTCCAGGTCAGTCATCAATCGATCCAGCAGAATACGGGACAGGAAGGCCTGGATCTGCAATTCATCGCCCGGCGCTGCGGGCGACTGAGCTATGGCAAGGTACGGCAAACCCGTACGATAGAATGTGCGCAGCAGCCGCTGGTAGAGCGCCACGACGCAGCGCGCCGTCGATCAGGCCTCGCGGGCAAGCACGAATTGCCGGATTTCTGCCAGATACGGTTGGAAGTCGCCAAGCTTCTGGGCCAGTTCATATTCCAGGATATCGCCCGCGGCGACGATATCGTTTTCTTCCAGCGCATTGGACAGATCGCGCAGCATGTTCGTAATTTCTGCTGCAGCGGACTGGAAGCTAACATTCCCAACGGCGATGTTCTGAATGCTTTCGCCATGCGACTTGCGCAAATGAAAATCCAGCGCATAGAGCGACGCAACATACTCGTTCAATTCGCCGGTGATGCGGTCGAGGGTTTCCAGCGCCGTAAAATCTTTTCCGGCATTAAAACCCTCGTTGATCGAGACAATCTCGCGAACTATCTCCGGAATTCGACGCTCAAATTGCGAAAGGTGGTCGGCCAGTTCATCCAGACGCGCATTCATTGTGCGCAATTGCAAGAACAGCTTCATCACAAAGAATTTGAAGCTGCGCAAATCTCCCAGGAAATCCTCAATTGCTTCGCGACCGTTTTCCTCCGCAAAGCGCGCAGCCCTTTTCTCCAGCCGATCCACAACGCGATCTATGGATTCGGCGCCGCGTACGCCAGGGGCCAGCACGTTCATCTGGGCCAGGTCCAATTTGACCAGACCAGATAGCGAATTCAGAATCTGGCGAATCCAGCGCAGGCCATCCTCCAGATTGCGGATATCCTGGGCGCTGAGTTCCTGACGCTCAAACAGCGTGACGCCTACTTGATCGACATAGTGATCCAGTTCCGAGACGGTGGTCAGCACCATATCCAATTCGTCGCCTACATAGAAGTCGACGCGGCCTACGGTGGCGGCGGGAACTGCCGGCAGGGCGCTGAGCGAAGCATCCGCGCCATCGACGCGCAATCCCAGGATGTATCGTTTGTTTCCGGCAATCCAATCGCTAACAGCGTGGTAAACCTCTTCCAGGGTTTGCTCGCCGGTCAATTCAGCGTCCAATTCCTGGTCATTCACATAGATCTGCATACGAAGCTCCTGCCCGGCGGCCACTGCACCGCCCTGTGTTCTTATCGGCCGATCAGTTCCCGCCGCCAGGAGAATTTCTGCGCAGGTATTCGCCCATCGACCGGTTTTCCTGCACTGCTCGCTCCATCCTGCCGAAGCGCTCGCGCAGATTTTGCTCCATATTCTGAGCGGCCAGTTCGCGTCGGTCGATTTCACGCTTGTTGGCGCGGATCTGTTCCTTGAGCAGATCTACCCTGGCGCTGATCACTCCGCCAGTCGGCCGGACATAGGGTTGCAGCAGTCGCTCCATGGCAATGGCCACGCCATTGTCCGGAAGATTATCCTCGTTGGTGTCGGAGGCAAAAAGCTGGCGAACCGAATCGGGGTTGGCGGTCAAAGCGCCTTGCAGCCGCTCCTCATTGATGACCAGCAATCCATACTTGACTTCATCGCGGATATCCCCGCCTGACCAGGTCTGACCGACCTCGCCCGTCGACAGGCCAATGTCGGACAATACCCGGTAGCCATTGCGTTCGACGCTGGGGTAGGAGGAGGAAACTGTCAGACGCACCCCGGAGACCAGTTGGCGGACCGTGGCATCCGATGCAAAAAGACCGCGCTGATGGCTTTCCTGCGAGTTTTGCTGCTGTTGCTGCTGCCGCTGATCCTGCTGCGAAGGCGGAGTAAACTGCGAATCGCCGGCCTGTGAGTTATCGCGGCAAAAAACCACCAGTTCATTGTAGGCTTTGACCCACTCCACGATCTGTTTCATGATCTCTTCGGCGTTGACCATGATTTGCACTTCGACGGGTCCGTTTGTCACGCGGTTAAGATTGAGGCTTACGCCCTGCATCACGTCGGTCAGTTTCTGGTTTTCCGAACGGCGCACTTCAACGCCGTTGATTTTCAAAATCGCATCGCGCGCCGCCTGGGTTTCATTGACGGCTGTTGCCTGCGCAGGCGTCTCGCCGCTAATCGTAGCCGCCTGAAAGCGCGCAGCGCCGCTCTCGTTGAAAAAATAGATTCGCTCCACAGGACCGGGCGCGACCAGATCCATCTGGATCTCCTGACTTTCTCCGCTGGCGTGGAGTTCGCGAATTTCTTCGCGAGTTCTCAGCTCGCCATTTTCACGGTACTCGATACCTACGCCAAAACGAGCCGCTCCCGGCGCTGGCGCCACAACAGGCGGCTGGCCAGCCGCCGGATTGGATGCGGCGGCCGGCTGCGGAATCTGGCTGCGCTCCCGTTCAATCTGGTAGCCATGCAACTGCACATCGCCAACCTGAACGCTCAGATCGGGCCCGGTCGCAATGCGCTCGCCTGCGGCGGCGGCCGGCGGCGAAGACGCCGGGGCCGCAGAATTGGCCGGCGCGGCGCCCTCTGGCGCGCTGGTCGGCGACTGATCGAGGCGCGTGATGCGCAGACGCAGCTGCGCCTTCTCCGGCAGCGTAGCGCCTATCGCCACCGCGCCTGAACCTTCGAGGCGCAAGGCCGCGCCGCCCTCCTCGATGGTCGAGGCAATGGGCGCCGCCTGAGTTCCGCCAGGTCGAGTGTAGGGCGATGCGCCTTCAAACGAAAGCGACTTCTGTACTGGAGTCCGCGCACCTTCCACGGCGGCCCCGACCAGGCCAACGCGCTGCAGAACTCCATCGGGGTCAGTAAACTGGAAGCGTCCGCGTTCGCCGCTGATTCGAGAGCGCAGGCTGATTACCTGCTTGCCGCTCTCCGGGTTCAGCGAACTGGCATCAAAGAGGTCGGCGCCCTGGCTGCGCAGTTGTCGGTAGAGATCGCTGATGTGTCCGCCGCCAAATTGAATGGCAATTTCGCGATCGGCTACCTTGATTACGAATCGGCCGGCAGGCAGGGTGTCTTCGAGGGAGACGGCATTGCTGCGCACCTGGTGGTTGCTCGCCAGTTGAACGACTTCGATGTCCGTACGCCCGAGCTCTACATTGGGCGCCGCCTCGCCTGTAATCGCGCCAGGATCGCTGGATACGACGCCGCGGGTTGCGAAGGCGCCAGCAAAGGAATAGATCAAGCGGCTCTTGTCCGCCAGGCTGCGAGCGCGATTGCGCACCTCATCCCAGGCCATGATACGGACTTCGTTCATCTGGTTGTCCGCCTGGATGCGGGCAATGGGAGCGCGTTCGACTTCCAGCAATTTGTTGATCGTATCGCGGGTATTGATGCCGGATCCGAGATCCATCATGGGGGGCGCGGGCATGGGCGTAGTTACCTCTTCTGATCCAGTACATCGGGATTCCCCGCCAAAGGTTGAGCCCCGATCGCCGGGTCCGGCTAATGGAAGCTTCCGCATCGCCGGACCGCTGCAGTTGACTTCCAGACCGATGCCCGGCGGCCTGCCCCGATGGCCAGGAGCTCGGAGCGTCGACTTTACCGTGTTCTATTCCAGAACCAGGGTCGAGTCTATGAGCTTTATGCCCGCAGCGTTGGCCAGGGCGGCATCTTCGGCTTCATTGAAATAGAGGAGCTGGTCTTTGGCGAGAAGTCCCAGCTGCTGGTCGATCCAAATGAGGACCATTTACGCAAAGAATTCGAAAATACGCGGCGGATCTTTGTGCCGTTGCATGCCGTCATCCGAATCGATGAAGTGGAACGTGACGCGCTGGCGCGAAGTCGGATCGTCCCGCTGCCTGCTTCAGAGAAAGCGTCGGGCGAAAGTCGACTGACGCCCATCTACACGCCAGGTCCAGGCGCAGAAAACTGAAGTGCGCCGCGCTAGCGGCGCCGTTCGCGATCGTGGTTGATGCGGTTGAGCACGTAGACAAACAGGAAAGCGCCGGCAGCGGCCGTAATCAGGTTTACGCGAAAAAGAAAAATCTCTTCGAACTTGGGCAGCATCAACCAATCAACCAGGTGGATGAACCAGCTGTTGATGCCTGCCAGCACGCTGATCACAACGCCGCCAATGAAGGCTACCGCCGCCGCAGCCCAGAAACCGCCTATCAAGTCTCGACGACGGTAAATGTAGTAGTACCAGGCAGCTGCGCCGCTGACGGCGGCAAAGACCGCTACATCTACAACTATCTCAAGGATCTTCTTAAGCATTGCAATCCGGCCGCGCTGATCTGCGTCCAATTTCAGGAATCGGTCGATTCGGACAAGTAGATAAACGAAAGGGATTGCCGTCCCTGCCCCCCTTTGGGATTTTCCGTGCAGCATCATGGCCAGAATCGACGGAAGCGCCAGGCTCTTTGGCATACTCGGCCATCCGGTCGCTCACTCCCTATCTCCGCTGCTGCACAACACTGCCTTTGAAAGTAAGTCGATCAACGCTCTTTACGCCGCATTCAATGTTGCCGAGGCCGATGCCTCTTTGAAGCGCGCCTTATTGAAACTGAATGTATCTGGACTCTCCATTACCATTCCTCACAAGAGTTGGGCCTTTCGTTTTTGCGACGCCGCCGATGATCTCAGTCAGGCTTGCGAAGCCGCTAACACCTGGATTTTGCGCGAGGATGAATACCACGCCTACAATACCGATGGCCCTGGCGCTATCCGGGCTTTGCAGACGGCCATCCCAGAGTTGCGCGGAAAGCGCCATCTGTTGCTGGGCTACGGCGGCGCGGCGGCGGCCATTGCTTTTGCCCTGGCTCAGGTCTCGTCGCCTGGCGCTATTCTGATCAGCGGCAGAAATCGCCGCAAAGGCCGCGCTTTTGCCCAGCGCGTGCAAGCGGGAACAAAACGGACCGTTGTTGAATATGTTGAAGCGCCGGAACTCAGGGCGGAAGATTTTGATGTAGTAATCAATACCACTCCGCTTGGCATGGAGGGCAAGGATCAAGGTATGCCCTTGCCCTCCGCGCTGCTGGCGCCAGCTCATACGGTATTTGATATCGTCTATACTCCGATGCGTACGCCCTTGATTGCCCAGGCAGCGGAGCGTCGCTGTACAGTAGTTTACGGATACTATATGTTGCTCTACCAGGCGGCCTTGCAGTTTGAACTATTTACGGGGGAAGCGGCGCCGGAGAATTTGATGGAGCGCGAGTTGCTCAGCGCGCTGCGCCGGAAACTGTGAACGCAGCAGAGTCGGCTCTGCTGGATTTTCTACGCCGATTGGAGAATCCCGAACAAAGCCGCCGCTTCAGTCCGCAACAATGGCAAAGCAGGATGCGCCGCCTGCAGGAAATGGCCGGCAGCAGCACGCTTCGCCTGCAAGGCGAACGCATCGCAGTGGTCGGCTCCAACGGCAAGGGTTCGACCTCCTTTTTGCTGGCCGGCCTCGCCAATGTCGCCGGCGCCATTGGGCTTTATACCTCGCCGCATTTGAGTCATCCGCTAGAACGGATTCGCTTGAATCTCCAGCCCGTAGCCGCCGACAGCGCGTGGCGTTCGCTTGAAATTCTGAAGGCGCAATTTGAGGACTTTGAGCAGTGCAGCTACTTTGAAGCGCTGACTTTGCTTGCAGTACATTTGTTTTCCAGCGCTCCCTGCGAACTTTGCGTATTTGAAGCAGGCTTGGGCGGACGGCTGGACGCGACACGCATTGCGGCGGCGCAGACCGTGGTATTGACGCGCGTTGTCCTGGAACACGGGGCCATTCTGGGCGACAGCCTCGTCCAAATCGCGCGCGAGAAGCTGGCCATCGCCGGCCCGGACACTATGACCATAGCGCTGATGTCGTCGCCAGGAATTGCCGACGAGCAATTGCTGGCGCTTGCGCGCCAGGCCGCGCCGCAGGCGCGCTGCCTGCTCTGGCCAGAGAATCCGGCGAATTCTGGCGCAAGCTATATTGCAGAGAATGAGCGTTTTGTCCGGTGGCTGCTTGGCGAATTGTCCTGGTCAACCAGATTGCTGCGACCGGAGTTGCCTGGCCGCCTGGAGCTGCACAGCGAATCAGCAGGCGCTAGAAGCTGTAGGTTCTTTTTTGATGTCGCTCATAACCGGCCGGCGCTGGAACGTTGCCTGCCCGATTTGATTGCGATGGGAATGAAACCTGGCGATGATACGCTGGTTGTATTGATGGCCCTCGCCGACCGCAGCATTGATGCGCTGCAGACGCCGCTGGAACAGGCTGGCTTCCGCCGGCTGCTGGTATTGCAGGGCCGGGGGCTGGCGCTGGCCCCCGCCGCTCTCCGCGGCGTAGATGCGGAATCGCTGACAGCCAGCTTGCGCGCCAGCTACCGGCAGCGCCCCTTTGACTCGCTTGCATTTCTGGGCTCTCATCGACTTTATGATTATTATTTGAAATGCCGCCAAACATTTGCCGAAATCGCAGGCAAGGAACTTGAAACATGAAACCTGATGCGCAGTGTTTTGCGTCGCGCCGAATGCGCTTTGTTGAGTCGATGCCCGAGGACAGCGTTGCCGTCTTCTTTTCTGCGCCGCAGCAGACGCGTAACAGCGATGTTCACTATCGCTATCGTCAAGATTCCGACTTCTATTATCTGAGCGGCTTCGCCGAGGAAGAAGCGGCGCTGGCGCTCGGTCCAGGACTGCAACGCTTCTATCTGCGTCCGCGCGAACGCAATCGTGAGATCTGGGAAGGGCGGCGTATGGGCCTGGAAGAAGCGCAAAGCCAGCTGGGACTGGGCGAGACGCGCGATATCAACGAATTCTGGAAAGAATTTCCCGAGCTGCTCAAGAACCGAAGCCAGTTGATCTATGCCTTTGGCCTTGATGAAAAGCGCGACGGACGAGTATTTGCAGCAGCGCGCGCACTGTTGCAGCGAGCTCGCGGCGGCGATAGCGGTCCAGGCACGATTGCAACGCCGGATCTCATTTTGCACGAGATGCGTCTGGTCAAAGAGGCTGCAGAGGTGCAACTCTTACAGGAGGCCGCAGCAATTACCGCCGCCGGTCACCTGGCGCTGATGCAAAGGGCGCGGCCGGGCATGTATGAATACGAATTGGAAGCGATCCTGCTTTATGAGTTTCGGCGTCAGCAGGCCGAGGAAGGATATCCGTCTATTGTTGCCTCCGGCCCCAATGCCTGTATCCTGCACCACATCCGCAACGATCGTCAATTGCAGAACAACGAGCTGGTTTTGGTCGACGCCGGCGCTGAACGCAATTTCCTTACTGCCGATGTGACGCGCACCTGGCCCAGCAGCGAGCGCTTCACGCCTGAGCAACGCGACGTCTACGAATTGACGCTGGCGGCGCAAGAAGCGGCAATTGTCGCCACGCAGGTAGGTGCAACGATTGATAGCGTTCACGACTGTGCAGTGCGAATCTTGTGCCGGGGTTTGCTGGACATGGGCGCACTGCAGGGTTCGCTGGATGAGGCTCTGGAAAAGAAAAGCTACCGCAGCTTTTACATGCATCGCACCGGACACTGGTTGGGCAGCGATGTCCATGACGCCGGTCTTTACCATCTGCGCGGCAAGCCGCGCCCCCTGGCTGCTGGCATGGTTTGCACAGTGGAACCCGGCCTCTATTTTTCGCCAGATGAGCCGGCCTCGCCGCCATCCCTGCGCGGAATTGGCGTGCGCATCGAAGATGACGTACTGGTCGGCGTCGGAAAACCGCTGGTACTGACCGCAGCCATACCCAAGGATGTCGCCGAAATTGAAAGAATACGCCTGACGGCCACGGCCGCATTGCGATGAGTGTCTGCGGCGACGCTTTGGCTCAAAATAAAACGCGCCCTCTGGACTTGCAGGAGAACCATGATACGAAGTCTTCCCTTTGATATTCCGCTGATCGGCCCGGTGTCAACGTTCAGCTTGCTGCTGATGCTTGCCTTTCTCTCCGCCTCCTTTCTAGCCCCGCGGGAGCTGAAGCGGCGCGGGCTCAATCCGGAGGTCGCCGACTATTCGTTACTGATTGCCGTTGTGGGCGCCATTGTTGGTTCCAAGCTGTTCTTTGCCGTGGAACAGTGGCACCGCATCTGGTATGTGGACACCGGCTTCTGGGATACCTTTGCCAATGTTTTCTTCACCAAGAATGGAATGGCTAATCCGGGCGCCGCCGGACCTCGCGGACAACTGGTCGGTCTGTGGCCAACGCTTTTCAGCCGCGAGGGCCTGGTGTTCTATGGCGGCTTCATTGTAGCCTTCAGCATGCTTTATGCTTATCTGCGCTACAACAAATACGATATCTGGAAGTACGGCGATTCCTATATGCCCTCCTTTGCGCTTGCTTACGCCATCGGTCGGCTGGGTTGCTTTGTCAGCGGCGATGGTTGCTTTGGCTTCGCCTCCGGCATCAATGTGCCCTTCTTGACCTGGGTCTACGGCCCCTCCGGCGGCAACTGTACGCCAGACCCCTCCGCCTGGTGGCTGCCCTATCTTTGCACCGATGGCGTTCGCGTCTGGAATACGCCGGTAATGGAAGCCCTTGCCTCGCTGGCGCTGTTTGCCTTTCTGCAACTCTGGGCCAGA
The DNA here is from genome assembly GCA_019694655.1 of Leptospirales bacterium. Taxonomy (NCBI): domain Bacteria; kingdom Pseudomonadati; phylum Spirochaetota; class Leptospiria; order Leptospirales; species Leptospirales bacterium. The sequence continues at coordinate 311,989 of JAIBBN010000004.1, read as the reverse complement.
AAACAAAATTATAAGCCAGGCATGCTGGTCGCTCTCTTCTTTATCTACAATGGTCTGGCGCGTTTTCTGGTGGAATTTCTACGACTGACCGACGCGGTGATTCCGCTATTCGAAGCGCCGCAATATGTAGACCGCTCTGGCGCCCTGGTTTCTGTTCTGGGAGGCGGGACCACAGCCATGCCGCCGGCATCCTACTTTGAAAACTACCACTGGTGGGGATTCACGCAGGCCCAGATTGTTGGCGTCTTGCTGATTGCTGTGGGATTGATCTGGATTTTCTGGCGAAAACTTTATCGCCGGGAAACGCCGACCGCCGCCTGAATTTTTGAAACATGCCCGCCGCGTCAGCGGCGCGGCGTACCAAGTTCGTCGAGTATGGTTCGGCGCATTGTCTCATCCCATTCGGGGGAAGGTCGGCCAAATTTCAACTCAACGGCGCGCAAAAAGTGGAGATTGCGGCGACGTCGCAGCTCGCGCAATTCCGCTTCGCCTATTCCGCGATCCTGACGGGCGCGACGCAGCTCTCCGCCATAGCAGCGACTCAGATAGTAGTGCAAGGGCCATTCCGTTTCGACCTCGGGAAATTCGGCATATTCCTCAAGCAACCGCAAGGCCGGTGCGTAGTAACCGAGGGCAATTTCATTTACGGCATAAAGTCGCAGCGCTCGTTTTCGCAAGTCGACAACGCGCGATTGCGAGTGCAGCGCCGGCCGATCCATGCGACCAAGCGTAGCCAGGGTTCGCGACCACCAGTAGGTCTGTTGCCGGTGAAATTCCAGAGTGGTCGCTGTCTGTCGACGATCGAGACGGGCCATTTCATCAAGCGCTTTCCACCAGGTTGGGTCGCGCAAAGTCTGGCGCGCTGTATCAATTTGCTGCAGCTGCTGGCGAAAGTCCTCGATCGATTGCAGAGCGCGTTCGAATTCGCTGACGGCGCGGCGGTAGAGCGCCTCGTTCCAGCGCAGGTCGCCGCCTGGAATTCCCTGACCCTCGGGAACGACGGGTGGGACGCGATCAATCATTGCCCAGCTGCGCTCGGCTTCCTCAATGCGCTGCTGACCTTCGCCAGTGTTGCTTTGCAGCTGAGCGAACCAGAGCAAATAGTTGGATAGCAGATCCTGCTGCAGTTGTACGACAGGGGCTGCCGCCACTGAAGATACAAACGCGAGCGCCAACGTCAGCCCCGATATGAGAACGCGGCGTCGGAGGCCGCCGCTACTCTGCGAAAAGCGGCTGTTCATTGCGCAAAGGTTCAAGCTGCGGCGGTCCAAGGGGCGCCGGTCGAAATCGATCATCGTACATGCCTTCGATGTCGCGTTGCATCTGCTGTCGGACCGGCCGGGGCCGCCCCTCAATGTCCAGGAATTCAGAGGCGATCCCCAGCTTGGCCTCTACCTGGTAGATGTGACGCTCGATGATACGGTCAAAGTTCAGCCGTCCGCTGCCAATCTGGAAGCGCAGGTCCTCGAGGTTTGCCATGCAGCTGTCAAAGCGGTATTGCTCCGATTCTTGAGCATAACGTTTGGCCAGGCGCCAGTAGGGTATCGCCTCGCGATAGTAAGTCCGCGCCGCCAGGAAGGACACCTCCAAATCGTCGGCCATATCCAGATCATGAAAATAGAGGTGACGTTTGTCGTACATCGAACCCAGTCGGAGGTACATGCGCATCACCAGCATATTGATTTGCATGAACATCAGCAGGCGGTACTTGTGGTACTGCTCCTCGGTTTCTATCTGGCACAGCGCCTGACGCGGATGTCGAAAGCGGTGCGTCATGGCTTGCACCAGCCAGTAGATGCTTTCCTTTATTTCGCTGACGTTGTAGTGGTGCGGCAGGCCATAGAGTTCGTAGAAGTCCTCAAGATGCATCGGCTCGTACTTGCGCTGGCGAAACGGAATCCAATCTGAAAACTTGACCCAGCGCCCGCTGCGATCGTAGTAGTAGTTCAGGCGCAGTTCGCCTTGCGGCCGTTGTGGATAATAGGGGTCGGGCAAGCCGCGTGTCAGCGCCGTTTGCGCGGCGGCAGCGCCGGGGGCGGCAAAAGCAATCAACAGCGCCAGGACAGCGGCCGTCAGTCGCGTGCGTGGCCTGGGGCTCATCCCTTAGATCATCGGGCGGGTTTCAAATTTGCATGAGCCCGCATGTCGGCTGCGACGCTTAGCTGTTCAGGGCTTCTTGCAAGGTAGCGTGCACCTGAACGAATTCAGTCAGACCTACGATATCCATGACCTTGCGAAATTGGGGCCGGAGGGCGGCAAATTCAATCTTGCCGCGACCGTCGCCTGCCCGTGTAATCAGCTGAATTAAGAGCGCGATCCCGGATGAATTGATATAACCCGTATCGCCAAAGTCAATGATGACCCGTATACGCTTGTCCTCAGGTATTTCGGAGTAGCGTTGAAAAAGCAAGTCTTCGGCCTCCGAAGTAATCTCGCCCTTCAAGCGCATGACCGGCTGTCCGCCTTCATAGACCAGATGGACCTGACAGGGCTCTCCCATGAGATGTAGCGCCGACTTGCGGAAGGCGCCGCCGACGGCCGCACAGTTTGGCCAAGATCGTCCTCGGGCAATCTCTTTTTTGTGCTGCGCTGGCGCATTGTCCGCTCGACGGCGACTCCGCCGCAAAGAGAATGAGTCCGTGCAGCTTCAAGGTCAGATACGCAAAATGCAGAGCTTTGAAGCCGATCCCGTTCGTTACTCGCTTCATGTTGGAGATCAGCTTACGCCGATCGATTCGCCTTGCGGTCGTGAAATCGCGCTGCGATTCAGCGGTCGCATCGAATGCCTGGCCTGCGGGAAAATGACCAACAAATCGTACCAGCAAGGCTATTGTTTTCGGTGCTTCCAGACGGTTCCAGAATGCGAGCCCTGCAGTCTGCGCCCGGACGCCTGTCGAGCGCACCTCGGTCAATTTCGGAATGAAGAATGGGCCAGGAATCGTTGCCTGGTTGACCACATCGTTTATCTGGCCCAGTCCAGCGGAATCAAAGTGGGAGTAACGCGAGCCAGCCAGGCGCATACGCGCTGGATCGATCAAGGCGCATCCCTTGCCGTTCCACTTGCGCAGATGCCGAATCGCTTCCTGGCGGGTAGTCTGGAGAGCGCTTTGATGGCAGATTTTGCCGATCGCACCGATTGGCGAAAGATGCTGCGCGGCGTGGAGGCCAACGAAGAGCTGCTACTCAGCGAACGCCGTCGCGCCGTGCAGCTCTGCCCCGCCGAATTCGAGCGCTACTTGATCAGCGAGGACGGCATCGCTCCGCTCAGGCTACGCTATCCCATGGCTTCCTCGCCAGCGAAGCCGCGGGCGATTACCTTCGATAAAGAACAGGAATTTTGCGGTCGCCTGGCCGGGATTCGTGGTCAGTATCTGGTCCTGGAGAATGGCGATGTATTCAACATGCGGCGTCACGGCGGCTACGTCGTCGAACTGACCCTGGATTGAGCTCAGCCCGGTCGATATAGAGACGGCGAATCGTAGAGATCCGCCCAACCTCGCAATTGCATGCGACGCGGGCGCGCCCCGGTCCCTATTCGAACCTCAAAATTGCCAAAGCTGCGCAACTGATCAGTAAAGAACCAGTGCTGGCCCGGATTGCGTTTGCCGGCCGACAGCGGTTGAAACTGAAGCATGACCCTTTCCCTGCCGCGGATTTCTAGCTCCCAGGGAAGCAACAGATTATCCCACTGAATGTTCCAGACCAGCTCATCGGAAAGATACGCCAGCTTCTTGTTGTGCTTCATCCAGCAACAGCATTGGACTGTTCCGTCTGGCAGACGTAGCCAGTGACCAAAGTAGGATGGCTGCTGCGCCTGCGCTGACAGGGCGCTAAAGCTGAACAGCCTCGACGCCCGCGGCAGTCGGGCCACGTAGGATTCTTCGACGGCGCGCGCCTGTTGGGCGGTGAGCAACCAGTTTCGTTTGCCGCTGATGCACTGGCCCTGCACCGGGAATGCCGGTCGCAGATATTGCCAGATAAAGCGATTGTCTGTAAGCCTGGCCACATAGTCGCCGCGTAGTTCCGCCTCAGGCCGGACCGTCAGGTCGACGCGCATGCGCTGGGCGGCGCGCAGCGGCAGATCGCTACGCAAGCGGTAAAAGCCGCCCTCGCGGTGAAAGGAAAGGCCCAGATCGGAATGATGCAACGCGACGCCGCCTTCCGGGTCGATTGCCGTCTCCAGGCCGCGTTCCAGCGGGAAGACGCGAGCCTGCTCCTGCCGCTCGCCTGAAGCAAGGTCGCACAATCCCCATTCGGCGCGCGCCAGCCATCCCGTAAATTGAACGCCAAGCCACGCGATCTGCGACTCCTGAAAAAAGGTCCAGCGGCGAATGCCCTGGCGACGGCGAAAGGATACGGCCAGGTCTGGGACCCGGTGCTGCATTCCACGGCTGTAGCCGCAGGCGTCTTGCAAGAGGTCGCCGCCGGCATCAAGTACGGAGACCGGCCGCAAGTGCTCGCGCAGCTGATCCTCGCTCATGCCTGCGCTTCAAATCGAGAGCCAGGCTCATCTGGCAGCGTGGATGCCGGCTGCGCGGCGGGCGTGCGCGCCTCGGCCGCCGTATTATCGGAAAGATTGTTGATTTCGCGCGCGTCATCGCGCGGAGCGGCAGGCGCCGGCGAATCCGAGAAAAGAATCTGTCGCGAACCAACGGCCATATATGGCATAAAGCACTCCGACGGTATCAGCCTGATTGCAGGAGCGAGCTGACGCTACTAAAAAACAGGAAATCTTGCTGCGATTGCCGCTATCCGCTTCGGCCTTCGACTGCTACTCCGGAGCCTGTCCCGCTGTCAATCGCCCCAGACGCTGCTGATAGCTGGCCACGACCTGTCGAATCTGCTCCAGCAGTTCCACCTCGCCGTCGGTCGCTGCCTGTTCTGCCATTGCGTAAACGCTATCGAGGGCCACAATCGTCCGCTGCATCCAGGGCGGGATCCGCGCAGTAGCATAGCGTTGCTGAAATTCCCCGGAGTCGATGGCCTGCCAGAGTCGTTCAATGGCGGCTTCAATATCGCGGGCCTCTATGCCAAAGAGCCCGCCCAGCTCGCCTTCCAGCTCCCGCGCTAGCCGGCGGCGATTTAGATCAAGCGGCGGCTGCTCCTGGTCCAATGATCAATCTCCCAGAAAGGCGCGTACATGACGCCAGATGGAGTCAGTGCACTCGCGCAATTGGTGATCGGAATGCAAGGCCAGCAACTGCGCTTCGCGGTTTTTTTTCATATAGTCCAGAGCCGTGGCCATGGGCACCACGTCGTCATGCAAGCCCTGGACGACCAGGGCCGGTATGTCAGCGCCCAGATTGACGCTTGTGTATCGTTCAGCGTCTTCAACAAAAGTGTAAGCCAGAGCCGCATCCCGTTCCAGACCGTGGTGGAAGAAGTTTCGCTGGCCCCTGGCGCGCCATTCCTCGAAGTATTCCGGCGGTTGACGCTGCCGCTCGCGTTGAATAAAGTCCATGGCCGGCGCAAGCAGCACCAATCTCGTCACCCGGCGCGCCTGCAGAGCATAAAGGACTGCAACATAGCCTCCCAGGGAGGAGCCAAAGAGCGTAAGTTCTCCGGAGAAGCGCTCGGCGGTGCGCTCCACCTGCTGTAGCATTCTGCTGATAGTGAGTCCCTCAAAGCCGCCCTCATTGAGGTCTGGAACGGCAAGCACGGCGCCCATCTCCTCAAAGCGCTGCCGAAAAAAGCGGCCCTTTGCTGAATCCGGACTGGAACAAAAACCGTGCAAATAGATACAGTTCATGGCGCCTCCGCCGGCCAGCGTCTGAGCAGACCCCGCACTGCAAAGCGATTCGACTGGCAGTAGGCCTGACCGTCGAGCAAAGCAATACTGCTCGAACCCCGTGAAAGAGAGTAGAAGTCGACAAGACGCGTTCGACGCAAGGCCAGCTGGCAGCGCGAATCGCCGCTGGTCAGCACAGCGCTGAGCCACTCCGCTACTGCAGCGACACCCGCCGGCGCCAGCGTAGCATCCGCTGCTGACGACGCTTCCCACTGGAAGGTTGCCGGACTCAACTGACCGGAGGAAGAAAGCAGCCTGGCGGAAGACGAAGAATAGAGGCGTTTCATGATGCCCGCTGGCGGCCCCTCATACAAAAGCATCAGGTCGCCGGGCAGAAGCAAGACCAGAGTTTCCGATTGTAGAAACAGGTCGTTGGCCCCCGCCGCGAAGGGATTGGCGATGGGAATGAATAGCTCCTCGGCCACCAGCTGAACTGGCCCCTGTATGCCCGGCGATGCCATCTGCGCAACGCCAGCGCCAAGTTTGCGCCAGGCAAGCCCAGCTTCGATGGCACTGGCCTCGGCAAGCGGGCCAAAGCGCAGGTCGATATGCTCCTCTGCATCAAACAGTCGGCCGCCACGGAACAAATCGCCGTTGCAGCGAAATCTTCCCTCGCTCAGGGCGCGCTCAAGGCGGCGTTCCTCATTTTCTAGCAGCGCGCCTCCAGCAGCCATCGCTCCGTCGGGGCCGCTGATCAACCAACGCTCTTCAGCCTGCCAGGTATTTCCGGATCGTCCCCGACTTTGCTCATAGAGAAAAACGCGCAGTCTCTGCTCGCCTGAATCAGTGAGGGCCATCCAGGAAGCTGAGGCGAAGCCTCGCCCGGACTGATGATAGCCGGCCAGATCTACCCTAAAGGGATCGGCATCTAGTTGATCGAGGGCGCCCGCGCGGGAGCAGAGGGCAAGGCAACAAAGCGCCGGCAACAGAGGCAGCCGGCTCAAAGCACGCGGCAGTTGCATAGCGAGAGCAATAAATAAAGGGCGTCGCTGGAAGCCAAAGCCGCCAGAACAACGCCCCTTCAACACTATTCCGCCAGTCTGCGGGTTACAGAGAGAAACCCGGCAGGCTGGTTTCAGCCTTAGGTCTGGCGGCTTTTTTTCTGGTCGCTTTTTTCTTCGCTTTCTTTTTGGCCTTTTTTTTGGCTTTTTTCTTAGCCTTTTTTTTCGAGGCTTTCTTTTTGGCCTTCTTCTTAGTGGCCTTTTTCTTAGCTTTTTTCTTAGCCATCCTTTACACCTTTAGCGGACCCTGCCGGTCCAGAAGGAGCAGCAGAGTCCTTAATTTCCGGCTCCGAAGAGCTGGAACATTGTCGCTGCGCTGATTTCCTCGCATAGGCTATCAGCGAAGCGGCAACTAGACATAATGTTCCTAACTGCCCTTTTTTTTTACAAGAAAAATTTGTACTTTTTTTTCAGGCCCTGTCAATCGCGGTCAAAATGAATCGAGCTGCCTTTGCAGTGAGAGCTTCGTGTACCATCCGCTCGAATTCTGGCGCCTGCCATGCACTCATTGCACTTCTACCGCGAAGGGATTTGCACTTTGTGCGCGCGTCAGGGCTCTCAGTGCGTTTGCGTGGAGCAAACCAAGCGCTTCGGTTTCGGTCCAACCCCTGCCAATCAGTTCGATTGCAAGTTCGCGTGAGTCATCGGGACGTTCCAGACCGCGCGGAACGCGAATCAAACCATCCAGATCGCCGCCCAGCGCAACAATCGAGGCGTTTCCCACCTGTCGAATGTGTTCTAGATGCTCCAGAACGTCGCGTCGCTCGGCTCTGGCGCTGCAACGGACATAGTCGGCGTGGAAATTCACTCCAATCAGGCCGCCACTTGTGGCGACAAGGCGTATCAATTCGTCACTCAGGTTGCGCGGATGGGAACAAATTGCCCGCGCTGACGAATGCGAGAAGATCAGCGGATACTGACCACGCGTCAGCTGATAGACATCCCGAACAGTTTGGTCCGAGGCGTGACTCAGATCGACAATGAATCCGCGCTGGATCAAAGCTCGCACCAGCCACTTTCCCTCCTCGGTAAGCCCGCCCGGATCTCCGGCGACGCCCGCAAAACCATTCAGGTTGCTCCAGGTGAGGCCAACCATACTGAATTGAAGCGCCTTTAGCCGATCAAGCATCCTGCTCAATTGGCCAGGCTTCGACGTTCCAATCGATTCAATGCGCGAATCCAGCAAGAAGGCGCCCTCCAGCGCAAGAAAGGCCCGATTCTGCGCGCCTCCTAGCTCCTGGAGACGAGAGCTTACCGGAAACAATGGAATCTGCTGTAAATCGGCCGCCGCCCGCTCCACGTACGAAAAGTTAGATTCCGAATTCAAACGCTGCACTGCTTGTCGTCCAAGATGCCAGGGAGCGCCCGGCCGCAGAGGCCCCGGCGGTCTGAAAACGGCGAAAAAATACTGCCCCTGCCTCAGAGTGGCCGCACAAAGACTGGTATTCTGGCAAGAACTCCAGGGAACCTCGCGAGCAGTAAGAAAGAAAGATCGATCGTTGTGCAGATCGACCAGCGCCGTCTGTCGCAATCGATCAACTATGGCTTCCGGATCTGAGCTGCTGAAGCCGCAGCCGATCACTGCCACTGCGACTGAAGACGCGATCCACAGGCCGCTTCCGAAGCGCATCAAGCAGCGTTCAGACGCCTGTTTCCGCATTCGCGGGGCCTCTTCAGGCGGCGTGGCCTGCGGGGTTGCGCCCGCGCACGCTCTCAAATGCCGGCGACAGAGGAATTTCCAGTCGAGCGACGGTGGCGCCGCCGTTGACCCCCACCCGGAAGAGATGGGGATTTACGCCCTCCGCCTTGAGCAACAGGACGATCAGCGCCAGGCCGATGCCCTCGCCTTCCTGCTGATCGGCATTGGCCATATAAAAGGAAACGAGGTCCTCGTAGCGCATTCCCTCGCGGAACTTCTCACGGACCCGCCGTTCCTCGAAGCGACTGAGCGGGGCGTTGCTGACTTCCACGCGTAAGCCGTCGGCGCAATGATGCACCTGGATCTGCACCTGCAGGTCCATTTTTCGCGCCAGTTCGCCGTAGCGGACAATCCAGCGCTCGTCGTAATGGCCTGCCAGCCGCTGGATACCCAGACGGTATTGTCCTTCGTCCTGAATGTCCAGGCCCTGCTCTCGAAACCAGGCCAGCTTGGCGTTGGCCTTTGTCGCGTTGATGACGATCTCCTTCAGGGCCGTATACAGCGCCGCCTGCAAGCCCTCCCGCCTATAGCGCTTGAGCAGCGCCGCCACCAGAAAGTCCAGCTGATGCTCTAAGTCATCGCTCAAATCGCTGGTCAAAAGGGTAAGCGGTCGGCCCGCATTGACCTGCGCCAGGATCGATTCCCGGTCGCGCACTACGGCAAACTTAGATTCAAAGTCGCCAACACTTAGATCTTCCTGGAGAGCGCCCATCGCCTATGCCCGGTTGAAAAATGGCCTCCGGCGCCACGGAAGTCCAGCATTTTCAGCCCTCAGGAGCGACACCGGCGCCCGCTGAAGGTCGCTACGCCGGGAGCCCACAGAGTGCAGCAATCGATTGCTCAAGCAACGACCCGGCTCGAACGCTCGCTGACAAAGTCCGGATGTAAGGGAATCTCCAGACGCGCCACGGTTTCTCCGCCGTGGCGGCCAATACGCAGCAGGGCGGGATCCAGGTTCTCGGAACGCAGAAATTGAATATTGAGTGCGACGCCAAGGCCCTCGCCTTCTTGATCATCGCCGTGACAGCGGTGGAATTCGAGGATATCGCTGTCGCGCATGGCTGCCGCAAACTTCTGGCGAAGGCGCTGCTCGTCCCGAACCAGAAGCGGGGCATTGTTTCGCACATAAATGCGCAGCCCGTGCGCCTCATGGCGAATGGTCAGGCGGACGCAAAGACCCTCCTGACGGGCCCGGCGACGAAAGTAGGCCAGCCAATCAGCACGTCTTCGGCTGGCCTTGAATTCGCGAAGCGCTGTTCTGTATCCGCCCTCTTTCGACAGATCATTGTCGTAGTCCAGGAGGAAGATATGCTTCATATTGGCGCGAATGGCGTTATTGAGCAGCTCCGTCGTACAATAGTGCAGACAGGTCTCAAGCTCAGGGCGTCTATAGCGCCCCAGAACCAGGGTCAGCACCCGTTCCAGCTTACGGACGCTTGCCCGGGAAGAGAGGCAGGCGCGCAGCTCAATGCTCTGGCCAGAGTCAAGATCGCGCTCGATCATGCGCATGCTTCGACCAAACAATGACATCGATTTTCCCAATTCTACAACAGGGACCGTCGCTTCGACTTGCGCAATTTTTTGGCCGAAGCGCGGAAATCTCGATGCGGCTGGTCAATCGGTATCGAACGCGGAGTAAGCCATCCAATAGACGATCAGCACGGCATAGGGCGGCTGCAATCCAGCCAGCCGAAGAGGAACGTAGTAGACCCGGTTCTCTGAGCCAATTCTGTTCCACCGTCGAAGCTTTGGCCAGAGGCTCTCTTCTCCAATAGTAGCGAACCACCCCGAGGCTGACTGGATGTTCCCTTCATTTGCAAGGTCCAGAAAGTACTGATCCTCCTCGGCGCTAAGCTTGAGAATGAAACTCTCCGCGGGAGAGCCGAGCGGCTGCAATCCCGCCAGCCGATAACTTGCTTCGCCCATCGGGCAAAGCAGTGCAACATTTGCATTGCCGATGCTGGCTTCGATTTTTCTTACGTGCCGGGCAAGAAGATCAAGCAACGCCTTCGATTGGCATAGTTCTCTTGATTGTTGCGCTGAGACTGGAAGCGGCGGCAGCCGACTCAATTCCTCCAGTATTGCCTTCGTCTGCCGCATCTCGATGTTATGGCGGCGAATACGATCCACAGCAACGCCGATAGCAAGAACTGCAATTACGGTTGCCGCCAACACTGCGCCAGCCCGCCACGGGATGCGCAGTCGATCCTCATCAAAATCAAGGTTGCTCATTGCTCCCAACTCCACGGAGGTGTTTCGATGCCAGATCTACGCCGCTAGCCATAATGCTTACATTCAGCATAATGCTGACCATGACCGATGATACGATGGTCACAAAGAGTACGCCCAGCAGTAGGTAAGCAAACCTCTCCATAGTATCAGGCAAGATATCCAATTTGAAAATGCCATCAGCGATGGCCAGTACGGATCCGAGCGACATCAATCCGAGAGAGAATACTGCTATGCTGGTGGCGGTTCGTTCCAGGGATTTCCGATTCATTACAATTCTCCTTTAACTTATGCCCGTACTAAGGCCGCTGCGGGCCCGGGTCCAGCCCTATTGAAAGTACTGCCGTAGCCGCTGTGCATGCAGCGCTTCAAAATCGTCGATGGGATCCTCGGCGCTCCACCTGGCCAGTAAGGCAGCGTAGCCCGGCGGGGCTTCAACCTGATGCGGGTAGCGTTGCAAAAAGGAGAGACTCATCCGCGCCAGATCGCCGCGGCGCGCTGCTGGCGGCTGTACGTCGGTCTGCGTAACACGAAAATCGCAGCGCTCGTACTCTCGGCCTGATACGGCAAGTCCATAGGCAAGCGCTGAGCGCGCCTGGTTCAGGTCGCCAATTACCGGCGCCAGATTTGCTGGGTCCCCTTCCATTCGACGAAACTCGAGGTCGGTCTTGTGGCAACAGGCGCGCCCCTTCGTGGCGCATCCGGGGAGGGCAATATGCCAGCAGGAACGATTCCGCCCAAACCAGGCCACAGGAACAACATGCTCCCATTCAATGCGTCGTGAGCGAAGATTCGGTCGCTCCGGACGGTAGGGACAACGATCGGCAATAGTTTCGTTTGATTGTGAATCAAATTCACAGAGGCAATAGTAGTCGCTGGCCAGCGGAGCGGCAAAGACCTGCTGCAAACGACGCTTGCTATTCTCGAAACTGCTCCAGCGCAACTGGAGATCTTCGCTTCGTTGCGGAGGACGCTCCGATGAAGGATACAGGCCGCTGCTGCAGGCGCACAACGCAAGCAACAGCGCGGCGCAGACTGAAGGCTGCGGCCGCTTTTGTTCTCGACGGCGCGCGGGCCGGGATTCCCGATCGGCGTCCATGGCGCAGTATAAATTCACCAAGATTATTGCTACCTTAGGCCCCGCATCATCCGAAGAAGATGGCATCCGCGCTCTGATCCGCGCCGGCGCCGATTGTTTTCGACTGAACTTTTCGCACGCCGACGGCGCGGCAATGCAACCGATAATTGATCGAATCCGAAAAGTTGCAGAGA